>NZ_JBFAKH010000037.1:0-81028 GCF_040655635.1 Streptomyces sp. NPDC050388 | reverse complement strand
GGTCCTGGTAGAGCCGCACGCCCGGGTCTGGCGGAATGGTCCGACGGCAAAGACAGGCCGACCCGGGTCTGGCCGTCCGTGGCGGGCGGAGCCCGCCGCACGGACCGGTTCAGCGCACGCCGACGGCCGCGAGCGCCTTGCGCATGCGCGAGGTGGGACGCGCCGGAAAGTACAGGTAACAGACGCCGCCGGTGCCGGAGACGACCTTGCCCGAGGCGTTGTACCGCTTGGTCCTGAGCCAGATGTTCTCCCACTCGCGCCGCCGGTAGACGCGTCGGACGGCCTCGTTGTCCGGGGAGGCCGGGTCGTTGGCGATCACGTCGCCGTCCTCGGTGAACCCGATCACGGTCATCAGGTGCCCGGACGTCCCGTACCCCGCTCCGGTCAGTTCCTCCTCGCGGAAGGACTGGGACGTGACGGCCGGGATGCCCGCCCCGATCAGGGTCTCCAGGTCGCTCAGCGAGCCGAGCCGGGTGACGACGCCCTGAAGGCCCTCGAAGGTGGCCGCGTAGGCCGCGTTGAACGGCCAGTTGCCGCAGCCGGCGTACTGGTGGTCGTAGGTGTGGCGGGCCGCGTGGCACACCTGCGGATCGGCGTAGGACGGGTCGACCCAGGCCAGTTGCTCCTCGGTGAGCCGACCGCCCCAGTACTCGATGATCATCTGTGAGGAGGTCGGGCTGCACCAGGCCTCGCCGCCGTTGTCGTACTCCGGGTACTGGCCCTTGTGGATCTCCTGCGAGTAGCGCGGGACGATCAGCTCCCGGGCCGGGCCGGGCGTGGAGGCCGGGACGGTGAAGCGGTCGGGGACGTCGGATCCCATCGCGCCGAGCCGCCACACGGTCGGGGTGAGTGCCGTCCCGGGACGGCGGTGGAGGGTCAGCCGCAGCCGGTACGAGACCAGGCGCAGCCCCGAAGCGGGGTCGTCGACGGCGAGGGTGTCGGTCCACACCGTGCTCCGGCCGTCGCTCTGGCCGTCCACCGAGGTGCGCCGGATGTCCTGGTCACCGGCCGCCCAGCGGCCCATCACGTACCAGGGCGTGTCGGTGCCGTCCGTGTAGGCGCCCTTCAACTCGACCTGGATCCAGGTGCCGTCGGGGGTGCGCGCGTTCCAGGAGGCGATCGCCTCCGTCGCCGGCACAGTGAGCCGGTGGACGGGCGAGGTCCAGGTCGCGTACTCCCAGACTGCGGTGTCGCCGGTGTGCGGGTCGGTGTGGTCGGTGGTGCCCGCGGCCTTCGCGATCACCAGGCCGGGACGGACGCCCGCGACGGCCCTGGTCCCCTCGGCGGTGCCGTCGCGCCAGTCGCTGTAGGAGGTCCAGGCCCTGTTGTCCACGGGGCGGGTCCCCGCGGCCCGTTCGGGGTCCGCGGAACCGCCTGTCGGGCTTGCGGCGGACCGGCCGGTCGCGGTACCGGCGAACGCCGGGCCGGCGCTCGACGCGGCGGCGGCGACGGCCGCTGCGGCCAGAAGGGTTCTGCGGGACGGCTGTTCGGCTCTGCTCATGGGTGGAGGACCCCCAGGTGTCGGAGTCGGTGCAGGTCCGGAGCGCGGCGGGCCGTACGGCGTACGTCCACCGGGTGGAGCGGATGTCCGCCCACTATGAACACACCGGGGTCGACCCCGCCAGCACCCGGGACCGTGCCGCGCCGACCAATATGGGACTCGACCAATGGCACGTACGGCGGCGGATCGAGGGACCGACGGACCGTTCCGAGGCGCGGGCGCGGGCGCGGGCCACCGGGTCCCGGTCGGGTTCTAGAGTGTTCGCGTCACCGTCTCTCCGTACGCCGCCCCGCCCCTCCCCAGGAACCAGCCATTCACGATCTCGTCTCCCGCATCCGCGACCTCGCCCCCTCCTGCGGACCCGTCCGGCTCGTCGGTGTCGACGGGCACGCCGGTTCCGGGAAGTCCACGTTCGCCGGCCGACTGGCCGGAGCACTGGGCGGCGCTCCGGTGCTGCGACTCGACGACATCGCCAGCCACCAGGAGCTCTTCGGCTGGACCGGACGGCTGCTGAGCCAGGTGATCGGTCCGCTCGGCCGCGGTGAACAGGCGTACTACACCCCCTACGACTGGCGGGCCCGCGCCTTCGGACAGCCGCACCCGCTGCCGCCCGCCCCGGTGATCGTCGTCGAGGGCGTCGGAGCGGGACGCCGGGCGCTGCGGCCCCATCTGGCGCTGCTGCTGTGGATGGAACTGCCCGCGGAGGCCGCCTGGTCGCGGGGGCGGGCACGGGACGGGGCGGAGCAACGGGAGTTCTGGGAAGGGTGGGTCGAGGCGGAGCGCCGGCACTTCGCCGAGGACCCTTCACGCCCCTTCGCCGACCTTCTGGTGCGGGAGCGCGGGGAGCTCAAGGAGGGGTACGAGGTACTCGCCGGGCCTGCCGGGACGGCTGAACCCCCCTCTCCACTCACGCACGGTGACGGGCCGTCCCCAATGTGCTGAACATGTGAAGGGCCTTGTCGAACAAGTCGCCGGAGTGCTCCAACTTCGCTTGACCAGGGGCCCGTGCAGGTCTTACGTTCTCAATGTGCGGCCGTTCGGAGCCGCCCGCAGACGCGAAGCCCCCGGTTGTTCCCCCGTGATCGGGGGCTTCGTTCTGCCCTCTTCGCCTTTTCCGGCTGCCGAGCGGCATATGCCGATCACTCTCGGTCACGGCACGCGTCGAAGCTCTCCCGCCCGCCCCGATTCCCCGGCAGGTGCGGCACCCCTACGGAGGCGGCGCCGCCGCAGGTACGATGCCTTCGGTGCGACCTACGGACGCCGCTTCGCGCACCGTGCAACTCCGGTCCGCAGCGCAGCGGTTCGCCTCACGGCAGCCGGCGGGCGAGGGCCGGTGGGGCATACCGACGGGGCACGGTTTGTGGGGGGACGTGATGGACTTCGGCACGCAGGGCCCGCAGGCCCCGGCCGACCTCGCCTGGCTGCGGGGCGTGGACGCCTACACCATGGGCGCCTATCCGCAGGCCGAGGAGGAGTTCCGGGCCGCGGTGCGGATCGACCCGGGGATGGCGGACGGCTGGCTCGGGCTGCACGCGCTGCGCGTCGACACGACGGCCTCGCTGCTGCGCATGTTCCGGCACCGGGACCGCTTCGGCGAACAGCGCACCCGGCACCGCCGTACCCTCAATTCCTGGTACTGGCTGGGCTGGTGGGTGCAGCCGGTGCTGGAGAGCCCCCGCGATCTGCTGCTCGCGCACGCCTCCCACTGGCTGGACGGCCGCCACGTCCCCGAACTGGACCGCGCGCTCGCCGGCCTGCCTCCCGTGGACACCGACCCGCAGGTCCGCTTCCTGCACGCCTGCCGCGCCTATCTGGTCAAGGACTGGGAGCAGTTGGTCCGGCACACCGACCCGCTGCACGGCGATCCGCTGCTCGGCATCGAGACGGGCCTGTTCGGCGGTATGGCCCGGGTGCGCCTGGAGATGTACGGGCAGGCCGAACCGCTGCTGTCGGCGGCCCTGATGCGCTGCCGCAGCGAGCAGCCGCAGCGCAAGGAACTGCGGTACTGGCTGGCGCGCGCCCATGAGGGCACCGGTCGCAGCGCCGCCGCGGTCCCCCTGTACCGGGCCGTGCACCGTGTCGACCCGGCCTTCATGGACACCTCGGCCCGGCTCGCCGCCATCGCCGAGGGGGACGGCTACGACGACCCCGCCGATCCCGGCTCGCTCACGCTCGGCGGAGCGGGCCCGGACCTGCTGGACGGCCCGGACACACTCGACCCGCTGTTCGGCACCGAGGGCCGTGACCTGATGCTGTCCGAGCCGGACCCGCAGCCCGCAGCCCCGCGGCCGGCCACGGGGCCTTCGGTGCGCGAGCGGACCGGCGACCCGGTGCCCTCACTGCCCACGGGCCCCACCGACCCCGCCTTACTGGAGGAAGCGCTCGCCGAACTGGAGCGTATGGTGGGACTGGAGCCGGTGAAGCGCCAGGTCAAGGCGTTGTCGGCGCAGTTGAACATGGCGCGGCTACGGGCCGGGCAGGGGTTGCCGGTGCAGCCGCCGAAACGGCACTTCGTCTTCTCCGGCCCGTCCGGTACCGGCAAGACCACGGTGGCCCGCATCCTGGGCCGGGTCTTCTACGCCCTCGGGCTGCTCGGCGGGGACCATCTCGTGGAGGCGCAGCGGGCCGATCTGGTCGGCGAGTACCTGGGGCAGACGGCGGTGAAGGCCAATGAGCTGATCGACTCCGCGCTCGGCGGGGTCCTCTTCGTCGACGAGGCCTACGCTCTCTCCAACTCCGGGTACGGCAAGGGCGACGCGTACGGCGACGAGGCGCTCCAGGTGCTGCTGAAGCGGGCCGAGGACAACCGCGACCACCTGGTGGTCATACTGGCTGGCTACCCGGAGGGCATGGACCGTCTGCTCGGTGCCAACCCGGGGCTGTCCTCCCGCTTCACGACGCGCGTCGACTTCCCGTCCTACCGGCCACTCGAACTCACCGCGATCGGCGAGGTGCTGGCCGCGGAGAACGGCGACGTGTGGGACGAGGAGGCGTTGGAGGAGCTGCGGTCCATCGCCGGTCACGTGGTGGACCAGGGATGGATCGACGAACTGGGCAACGGACGGTTCCTGCGGACGTTGTACGAGAAGAGCTGCGCGTACCGGGATCTGCGGCTGTCGGCGTACCCGGCGTACCCGGGCACGCTGACCCGGGAGGACCTGTCGACGCTGCGGCTGCCGGATCTGATGCAGGCGTACGGGGAGGTGCTGTCCGGGCGGGGCCCACAGGATCCGCCGGCGCCCTGACACCGGCGGATCCCACGGCGTCGGAGGTCAGCGGGTGAGCGCTCCTGCCGGGGCGCCGTTCCTGGACTCGGTCGGTCCGACGTCCGCCCCGATGTCCGGAAGCGTTCCGGCATCCGGAGGCATCTCGGAATCGGGGTGTGCCCCGGTGTGCGGCCGCGCGCCCGGCGTCCCGCGGTGTGCCGGGTCCCGTACCTCGCCGACCAGCAGCTCCAGTACGTCCTCCAGGGCCACCAGACCCTGTGCCCGGCCGGACGCGCCGGCCACCTGGGCCAGGTGGGTGGCGGCGCGGCGCATCACGGTGAGGGCGTCGTCCAGCGGGAGTTCGGGTCGGAGGGTGGGCATGCGCCGCCAGAGCCGCTGCGGCACGGCCCGGTCGGTCTCCTCCAGGTCGAGCACGTCCTTGACATGCAGGTAGCCCATGAAGGCGCCGCTCTGTGCGACGACCGGGAAACGGGAGTACCCGGTGCGGGCGGTGAGTTCCACGATCCGTGCCGGGGTGGCCTCGGGGCCGACCGTCACCAGTGACTCACGGGGCAGCAGGACGTCCGTCACCGGGCGGGAACCCAGCTCCAGGGCGTCCTCCAGGCGCTCGGCCTCCTCGGGGTCGAGGAGGCCCGCCTGCCCGGCGTCCTCCACCAGCCGGTTCAGCTGCTCGCTGGTGAAGGCGGCCTCGACCTCGGCCTTCGGCTCGACGTGGAAGGCCCGCAGGACGGTCTCGGCACAGGCGCCGAGCGCGGTCGTGACGGGTCGGCACAACCGGGCGAACCAGACCAGGCCGGGGCCCAGCCACAGCGCGGCCTTCTCGGGGGTGGCCATCGCGAGGTTCTTCGGCACCATCTCGCCGATGACGAGGTGGAAGAAGACCACGGCGGCGAGCGCGACGACGTAGCCGAGCGGATGGATCATGCCGTGCGGCAGCCGGATCCACTCGAACACCGGCTCCAGCAAGTGGGCGACCGTCGGTTCGGCGACCGCTCCGAGGGTCAGCGAGCAGACGGTGATGCCGAACTGGGCCGCCGCCATCATCCGCGGCAGATGCTCGAGCCCGTACAGGACCTGGCGGGCCCGGGCGGTGCCGAGCGGTTCGATCTGGCTGCGGCGCACGGAGACCAGCGCGAACTCGGCGCCCACGAAGACTCCGTTGGCGAGGACGAGCAGGGCGGCGAAGAGGAGGTGCAGCACGCTCATCGGGCTGCCTCCACGAGTGGCGGCGGGGCCGCCTCGACCAGGCGGACGCGCTCGGCACGGTAGTGGCCGACGCGGCGGACCGACAGCCGCCAGCCGGGCAGTTCCGCCTGATCCCCGACGGCCGGGATCCGGCCGAGCAGGTCGGCGACCAGGCCGGCGACGGTCTCGTAGGGGCCGTCGGGCACGTCGAGGCCGATGCGGAGCAGGGTGTCGACGCGGACGCTGCCGTCGACGTCCCAGGCGCAGTGGCCGTCCTCCTGCGGGACGGCGACGATTTCGGGGGCCTCGCCGAGGAGCTCGTCGTGCTCGTCGTGCTCGTCCAGGATCTCGCCGACGATCTCCTCGACGATGTCCTCCAGCGTGACGACTCCGGCCGTGCCGCCGTACTCGTCGACGACGACCGCGATGGGCTGCTCGCTGCGCAGCCGCGTCAGCAGCGGCCGGACGGGCAGGGTCTCGGGGACGAGCAGCGCCGGGCGGGAGATGTCGCCGACGGGGGTACGCAGCCGGTCCTGCGGGGGCACCGCGAGGGCGTCCTTGAGATGGGCCATGCCGACGACTTCGTCGATCCGCTCCGTGTGGACGGGGAACCGGGACAGGCCGGTGGCCCGGGTCAGGTTCACCACGTCCTCGACGGTCGCGGAGGACTGCAGGGCGCTGACCTTCACCCGCGGGGTCATGACGTGTTGCGCGGTCAGCCCGCCCAGGGACAGGGTCCGTACGAAGAGGTCCGCCGTGTCCTGTTCCAGGGCGCCGGCCCGCGCGGAGTGCCGGGCCAGGGAGACCAGTTCGCCGGGCGTGCGGGCGGAGGCCAGCTCCGCGGTCGGCTCGATGCCCAGGGTGCGCACCACCCGGTTGGCCACGGCGTTCAGGCCGGCGATGACCGGGCGGAACAGGCGGGCGAAGACATGCTGCGGGCCGGCGACGAACCGCGCGACCTGCAGCGGTCGGGACACCGCCCAGTTCTTGGGCACGAGCTCGCCGATCACCATCTGCACGGCCGAGGCCAGCAGCATGCCGACGACCACGGCGATGGTGGAGACGGCGCCCTCGGGGACGCCCGTGCCGGTGACGGGGCCGCGCAGCAGCTCGGCGAGCGCCGGTTCGGCGAGCATGCCGACGACCAGGGAGGTGATGGTGATGCCGAGCTGGGTGCCGGAGAGCTGGAAGGACAGCTCCTTGAGTGATTCGACGACCCGGTGGGCACGTCGGTCGCCGTCGGCGGCGGCCTGTTCGGCGTCCGGTCGCTCGACGGTGACCAGGCCGAACTCGGCGGCCACGAAGAACCCGTTGGCGAGAATCAGCAGGAATGCGGCTGCGAGGAGCAGCAGGGGGGTGGTCATGATGCCGCCGCTTGCGCACGGTCGCGAACCTCGTGGAACGGGTTCGCGCTATGTCGACAGGGGGCGGCGCAGGTACTGCAGGACGATCCGTCCATCGCCGGAGAGGGTCACTCCTCGGTTAGCTGGAGCCCCTGGGCACCGGGCGGGGCGGCAGGGGCGAAGGCGCTGTCGGCGCGCCTCCGCCCACCAGATTAATCAAGACATGGGCGGCCGCGTCAGGTGGGACGACCCCGATGTCTCCCCGAAATGCCCCCGGATCAGCCCCGTGACGCATCGGGGTCGGCCAGGGAATGCGCCACGGTGAGCGCTCGCAGGGCCCGTGCGTCGGCGATGGCGCGTTCCCTGGCGATGCCCGGCTGGATGCCGAGCACGGGCATGCTGGTGCCGTCGCTGAGGTCGAGGAAGACCCAGGGGTCACCCGGACGGAGGTTCACCTGAAGGATCTGAGCCCATTCGAGGCGGCGCCTGCCGACGATGTTGACGACGGTGATGCCGGACTCGTCGGCGTCGACCCTTGGCCGGGCCAGCAGCACCAGCCCGCCGGCCAGCAGGGCGCCGGTGAACACGAAACTGATCCGCTCGCCCGGGTCGACCTGTTCCAGCAGCAGGGCGATCAGGGAGAGGGCCCCGAAGAGCGCGACGGCCGCACCGAGCAGCACCGCGCGGGTGCGGCCGGGGCGGAAGGTGACGGGCAGGGCGGGCACGTCGGACGGCTGGTCCGAGGGGGCGTCCGGCATGGTGCGGCTCCGGGGTCGGTCCGGGTCAGAGACGGCAGGCGTGGATGGCCGTGGTGAGGATGGCGCGGGCACCGATGTCGTAGAGGTCGTCCATGATGCGCTGGGCCTCCTTGGAGGGGACCATGGCGCGGACGGCGACCCAGCCCTCGTTGTGCAGCGGGGACACGGTCGGGGACTCCAGGCCCGGGGTCAGCGCGACGGCCTTCTCCAACTGCTCGACCCGGCAGTCGTAGTCCATCATCACGTAGGTGCGGGCGACGAGGACGCCCTGGAGACGCCGCAGGAACTGCCCCACCTTGGGCTCGACGGTCTCGTCGGGCTCGGCCGCGGCGCCGGTGCGGCGGATGACGACCGCCTCCGAGGTCATGATCGGTTCGCCGATCACCTCCAGGCCCGCGTTGCGCAGGGAGGTGCCGGTCTCGACGACGTCCGCGATGATCTCGGCGACGCCCAGTTCGACTGCGGTCTCGACGGCGCCGTCGAGGTGGACCACGGAGGCGTCGATGCCCTGTTCGGCGAGGTGCCGGGCGACGATCCCCTCGTAGGAGGTGGCGACCGTCCTGCCGCCGAGGTCCGCGACGCTCCGCACGACACTGGGCTTGGCGGCGAAGCGGAAGGTGGAGCGGGCGAAGCCGAGCGGCAGGATCTCCTCGGCCTCGGCGCCCGAGTCCACCAGGAGGTCCCGGCCGGTGATGCCGATGTCGAGGCGGCCGGAGGAGACGTAGATCGCGATGTCCCGGGGGCGGAGGTAGAAGAACTCGACCTCGTTGACCGGGTCGACGATCCTCAGTTCCTTCGACTCCCGGCGCTGCTGGTAGCCGGCCTCATGCAGCATCTCCGCCGCAGGGCCTGCCAGTGAACCCTTGTTGGGGAGTGCGATGCGCAGCATGAGGTCGGCTTCCTTTGCGGTGTGGGTGGTGGTGGGGTGGGTGCCTGCGATCACAGGTGGGCGTAGACGTCGTCGAGGGAGATGCCGCGGGCGACCATCATCACCTGAACGTGGTAGAGCAGCTGCGAGATCTCCTCGGCAGCCGCTTCCTTGCCCTCGTGCTCGGCGGCCATCCAGACCTCGGCGGCCTCCTCGACGACCTTCTTGCCGATGGCATGGACGCCCTTTTCCACCAGTTCGGCGGTGCGGGAGGTGGCGGGGTCGCCGTGCGCGACCTTGTGCTGGAGCTCGGTGAAGAGCTCCTCGAACGTCTTCTTGGACATGGTGGTCCTTACCCTACGCGGTGTCGGGGCCTGCTCACCGCCAGGGTTCGGATACCGAACGCAGCGTGGCCGCGGTCGCCACCGCCGCCGTGACCGCCTCGTGCCCCTTGTCCTCGGTGGAGCCGGGCAGTCCGGCGCGGTCCAGGGCCTGTTCCTCGGTGTCGCAGGTGAGCAGGCCGAAGCCGACGGGCACCCCGGTGTCGACGCTGACCTGGGTGAGGCCCTGGGTGACGCCCTGGCACACATATTCGAAGTGGGGTGTGCCGCCCCGGATGACGACGCCGAGGGCGACGACCGCGTCGTAGCCGCGTCCGGCGAGGACCTTGGCGACGACCGGGAGTTCCCAGCTGCCGGGGACCCTCAGCAGGGTCGGTTCGTCGATGCCGAGGTCGTGCAGGGCGCGCAGGGCGCCGTCGACCAGTCCGTCCATCACCTTCTCGTGCCACTGTGCCGCGACGACGGCGACGCGGAGGTCCCCCACATCGCGTACGGACAGTTCCGGTGCACCCTTGCCGCTCACGTCTCTCCTCGGTGTTCTCTTGGTTCTCTTGGTTTCTTGGTTTTCTTGGTTTCTCACTGGTTGCCGCAGGTCGGCACGGTCGGTGCGTCCAGCCAGGGCAGGTCGTGGCCCATCCGGTCGCGCTTGGTGCGCAGGTAGCGGATGTTGTGCTCGCCGGCGGTGACGGGCATCGGCTCGCGGCCGGTGACCTCGATGCCGTGCCGGACGAGCGCGTCGGACTTGTCGGGGTTGTTGGTCAGCAGGCGGACGCCGCGCACCCCGAGGTCGGCGAGGATCTGCGCGCCGGCGCCGTAGTCACGGGCGTCGGCCGGGAGGCCGAGCTCGAGGTTGGCGTCGAGGGTGTCACGCCCGCGTTCCTGGAGTTCGTAGGCGCGCAGTTTGGACATCAGGCCGATGCCGCGCCCCTCGTGTCCGCGCAGGTAGACGACGACGCCCCGACCCTCCTGCTGGATGCGCTCCAGGGAGGCGTCCAGCTGGGGGCCGCAGTCGCAGCGCTGGGAGCCGAAGACGTCGCCGGTGAGGCATTCGGAGTGGACGCGCACGAGGACGTCCGCGCCGTCGCCGATCTCGCCGTGGACGAGGGCGACGTGCTCGACGCCGTCGACGGCGGAACGGTAGCCGTAGGCGGTGAAGATGCCGTGCGAGGTGGGCAGCCGGACCTCGGCCTCGCGGCGGACGGTGGGCTCGGAGCTACGGCGGTAGGCGATCAGGTCCTCGATGGAGATGATCGTCAGGCCGTGCTTGCGGGCGAACGGGATCAGCTCGGGCAGGCGCAGCATCTGCCCGTCCTCGCCGGCGATCTCGACGATGGCGCCCGCCGGGCGCAGTCCGGCGAGGCGGGCCAGGTCGACGGCGGCCTCGGTGTGGCCGTCGCGCACGAGCACGCCGCCGGAGCGGGCGCGCAGCGGGAAGATGTGGCCGGGGCGGACGAAGTCGGCCGGCTGGGCGGTGCCGCTCGCGAGCAGTCGGAGGGTGGTGGCGCGGTCGGCGGCCGAGATGCCGGTGCTCACGCCGTGGGCGGCGGAGGCGTCCACCGAGACGGTGAACGCGGTCTTCATCGACTCGGTGTTGTCCTCGACCATCTGCGGGAGCCGGAGCCGGTCCAGTTCGTCGCTCTCCATGGGGGCGCAGATCAGTCCGCGGCATTCGCTCATCATGAAGGCGACGATCTCGGGGGTGACCTTCTCGGCGGCGATGACGAGGTCGCCCTCGTTCTCGCGGTCCTCGTCGTCGACGACCACGACCGGGCGGCCGGCCGCGATGTCGGCGACGGCCTGTTCGACCGGGTCGAGCCTCAGGTCCTCGACGTCCTCGGTGCTGTACAGGATCGGTGCCGTGCTCATGCCGGCGCTCCTTCCAGGGCGGGCCGTGCGTCCCCGCGGGAGCGCAGCCACCAGTCGCGCAGTCCCCACAGGACCAGCGCGCCGTAAATGATGTAGACGAAGCCGGAGAAGGCGAAGCCGTTGGCGAAGTTCAGCGGTACGCCGACGAGGTCGACCAGCAGCCAGGCGAACCAGAACTCGACCATGCCGCGGGCCTGGGCGTACATGGCGACGACGGTGCCGACGAAGATGTACGCGTCCGGCCAGGGGTCCCAGGACAGGGACGGGTACAGCGTGAACAGTCCGCCCACCGCGAGGGTGCCGAGCGCCGCCGCGCCCGCCAGGATCCCGCGCTCGCGCCAGGTGGCGAACCGGACGGCGACGGAGCCGTCCTGCGCCTGCTGCCGGCCGCGGTTCCACTGCCGGAAGCCCCAGGCGGCGACCAGCATGACGACGATCTGCTTGCCCGCGCTGCCGGAGAGATGGGCGGTGGCGAAGGCCGCGAAGAGGATCAGGCCCGAGACGAACTGGGCGGGCCAGGTCCAGATGGAGCGTCGCCAGCCGAGGGCCAGGGCGATCAGACCGATCACGTTGCCGATCATGTCCGACCACTTGATGTGCTGGTCGAAGAGGGTGAACGCCTCGGAGTTCAGCCAGTTCACCGCGCGGCCCCCTCACCGATGACCCGGTCGCCGATCATCCGCTCGACGTACTTGGCGATGACGTCCACCTCGAGGTTGACCGGGTCGCCGCTCTGCTTGAGGCCGAGGGTGGTCAGGGCGAGCGTGGTGGGGATCAGGCTGACGGTGAAGAAGTCGGGTCCGGCGTCGACGACGGTGAGGCTGATGCCGTCGACGGTGATGGAGCCCTTCTCCACGACGTAGCGGGAGAGTTCGGCCGGGAGCGAGATCTTCACGATCTCCCAGTTCTCGGACGGCTTGCGTTCGAGGATCCGGCCGGTCCCGTCGACGTGTCCCTGCACGATGTGGCCGCCGAGGCGGGCGTCCAGGGCCATGGGGCGTTCGAGGTTGACCCGGGAGCCGACGGCGAGGGCGCCGAGGCTGGAGCGGTTCAGGGTCTCGGCCATCACGTCGGCGGTGAACTCGTCGCCCTCGTGGTCCACGACCGTGAGGCAGACGCCGTTGACGGCGATCGAGTCGCCGTGCTTCGCGCCCTCGGTGACGAGGGGGCCGCGCAGGCGGAAGCGACAGGCGTCGTCGAGAGTCTCGACAGCGGTGATCTCGCCCAGTTCTTCGACGATTCCGGTGAACACTTCCCGGGTCCTCCTGCCTCTTCGGGCACGGACTCCGGGGCTGCCGATGACGACAGAAGTACGGGCAGGTACACCGGGGGCGACGCCGGACGGAGTTCGCCCTCAGGACGAACCGATACGGCGGCGCGCACGAATGCCCGCCCGCCGCGCACTGCCTCCCATCCGGACTTTAACCGTCGGTCCAGGAATTTCACCTGGTCAACCGGCCACTGGAAGCGGCCGGGTCGCGGACTGTAACCGCCGGTTCGGACTTTCACCGACCCCGGAGTGCGCTGCTGCTGGTACAGGGCCCAGTGTGCCATGCCCGGCCGCCACCCATACAGGTGAGGGGTGTGGGGTGCCTCACAGGAGGAGGCATATGCGTCGTCCGCCCGCGGTCGGCTCTCGGCCGCCCTGCGCCACCGGCGCACAATCGGCGCACAGTGTCCCAATCCGCGCCCTGCCCTGCCCCCTTGAACGCCACTGAACGCCGCCGAGCGCCCCCTGAACGACCCTCACCCATTGACCATAGTGGTCTAGTCCTCTTAGCGTCTGATGCGGCCTCCCCACAGACCGGCCCGGCGGCGGTGACGACGGCCCTTGCCCGCCGCCGGGCCTCACCATGCCGTCCGCCGGGATCGTCCGTGATCCCGTGTCACATTCGGGGTCGTCGATCCGTCCCTGTGGACGAGGGTGCTCCAGCGGGGAGCTCCCGCATCTCCCAAGGGGCTGAGCAGCATGACCACGATCCTGGTGACCGGCGGTACCGGAGCCCTCGGCCGGCACCTCACCGAGCGGTTGCGGACGGACGGGCACGAGGTGCGGGTGCTCAGCCGTCACTCCCGTCCGTACGCCGTCGACCTGCGCCGGGGCGGCAGCACGCTGGACGAGGCGGTCACGGGGGTGGACACGATCGTCCACTGTGCGACCACACCGCGCGGCGGAGACGAGCAGGCGGCGAAGAACCTTCTCGCGGCGGCGCGGCGGGCCGGGGTGGGGCACCTCGTGTACATCTCGATCGTCGGTGTCGACCGGGTGCCGTTCGGCTACTACCGGACCAAGTTCGCGGTGGAACGGCTGATCGAGGAGTCGGGGATCGGCTGGACCGTACTGCGCACGACCCAGTTCCACGACCTGCTGCTCACGGTGTTCCAAGGGCTGGGCAGGCTCCCGGTACTGCTGCTGCCGTCCCATGTGAAGGACCAGCCGATCGACGTGACCGAGGTCGCGGACCGCCTGGCCGAGCTGGCCCGCGGCGGGCCCGCGGGGCGCGTCGAGGACATGGGCGGCCCGGAGGTGAGGACGTTCGACTCCCTGGCGCGCTCCTACCTCCGGGCGACGGGGCGACGCCGCGCGGTGGTCAAGGTTCCGCTCCGGGGCGCCGCCTACCGCGCCTTCCGCGCCGGCGGCCATCTCGCCCCGGAGCACGCGGTGGGCAAGGGCACCTTCGAGGAGTTCCTGGCGGCACGGACGGGGCGGGGACGCGTCGGCAAGTAGGCGCGCGAGCCGGAGGGGGCCGGGACGGGCGCCCTGCGTCAGGGTGCGGCGTCGGCGGGCGGGCCGAAGAGCTCGTCCTGGGCGCGGTCCCGGGCCGTCAGGAGGGCACCGCGCAGCACCGCGCCGCCGCCCAGGAGGCTCGCACGCACCTCGGTGGACAGCGGTGACATCCGGGCCGTCCGGTCCTGCACGCGGGCGGCGAGTTCCGTACCGCCGGCCTGGCCGATCTCCCCGCCGAGCACCACGCATCCGGGATCCAGCAGCGCCGCCACCGCCGCGACCCCCACGGCGACGCGGTCCGCGAGGGCGTCGAGGAAGCGCGCGTCCGCCGAGGCCGGCTCCTCACGTGCTCTCGCGGCGGCCGCCCGTACCGCTCCCGCCGCCACCGGTTCCGTGTCCGGCTCGGCCACGACCCCGTGTTCCCCCGCCAGTTCCGCGACCGCCGCCGCGGCCGCGAGGGAGTGGAAGCCGCCGCCGCAGTCGGTGGCCGACGGCAGGCCGGGGGTACCCGGAACCGGCAGGAAGCCGATCTCGCCCGTGCCGCCGGAGGCGCCCCGGCGCAGGGAGCCGTCCAGGATCACGGCCGCCCCGGTGCCGTGGCCCAGCCAGAGCAGGACGAAGGTGTCGCGGCCCCGGGCGGCACCCTCGCGCTGCTCGGCCAGGGCGGCGAGGTTGGTCTCGTTCTCGAGACTGACGCGCGCCTCGGGCAGCCGCTCCTGCAGCGCGGCCACCAGCAGGCGGTGCCATTCCGGCAGTCCCTTGGACACCCGCAGTTCGCCGCTCGCCGGGTCGATCAGCCCGGGGGCACCGATGCCGACGGTGTGCAGCCGGTCGGCGCCCGCCTCCTTCAGCGTCCGCTCGACCAGCGCCACCGCCCGCTCCACGGCCGGACCGGTCCCGGCGTCCACCGCGATCGGCGCGTAGGCCTCGGCCAGCACCGCACCGACGAGGTCGGAGACGACCACGGCGACACCCTCGGTACGCACGTCGAGCGCCGCCAGCTGCGCCCGGCCGGCGACGATCCCGTACACCTTCGCGTTCGGCCCGCGCCGCCGCTCCCCGGCCTCCCCGACCACCGTGATCAGCCCGGCCGCGGTCAGCCGCTCGACGAGGTCGGCGACGGTCGGCCGGGACAGGCCGGTCAGCTGCTTCAACTGCCCTGCCGTCAGCGGGCCTTCCTGCTGGAGCAGCCGCAGGGCGTTCCGGTCGTTGATGGCTCTGGCGGTGCTGGGGGATGCGGCCATGGCGTGATCCTTCCAGACGGCGGCCCGGGTCGGCGGCCGGTGGGCGACGGCCGTCGGGACCGGGCGGTACGGCAACGGGCGCCACGGACCGGGCGACTGGCGGAAATTCCCTTATCTATCAGGAAGCCTTCCTGATAGTTTACGGCGGCGCATGAGGGCCGCGGCGACCGGAGGGGCGGGACCATGACCGCAGAGGTGTACGGGCAGCGCAAGGTACGGAGGGCGCGGTACGCCGTGGGCGCCGTGTTCGCCGTGCACGGTGCGGTCACCGGCTCGTTCGCCACGCGCGTGCCCTGGATCCAGGACCATGCCGGCGTGAGCCCGGGGCAGTTGGGGCTCGCGCTCGCCTTCCCCGCGATCGGCGCGTCCCTCGCGATGCCGCTGGCGGGACGGGTCGGCCACCGCTTCGGCGCCCGCACCGCGCTGCGCGGACTGATCGCGCTGTGGACGCTCGCGCTGGTCCTGCCGTCGATCGCCCCGAACCTGCTGACGCTCTGTCTGGTCCTGTTCGTCTACGGCGCCACGGCAGGCATGTCCGACGTGGCGATGAACGCCCTGGGGGTGGAGGTGGAGAACCGGCTCGAGCGGTCGATCATGTCCGGGCTGCACGGTATGTGGAGCGTCGGTGCCCTGATCGGCTCGGCGGCCGGCACCCTCGCCGCGCACCTCGGCGCGGACGCCCGGCTGCACCACGCGCTCGCGGCCGGTGTCCTGACGGTGGCGGGCGTCACCGCCGCGGGCCACGTGCTCGATCTGCAGCCCGCCGAGGACGAGGAGCCGCCGCCGAGGTTCGCACTGCCGCCCCGCTCCGCGCTGCTGATCGGCGCCATCGGCTTCTGCGCGGTCTTCGCGGAGGGTGCGAGCCTCGACTGGTCGGCGGTCTATCTGCGCGACCGGTTGGGGACCTCGGCGGGGCTCGCCGCGGCCTGCACCACCGGGTTCACGCTCACCATGGCGATCGTCCGGCTCGCCGGTGACCGGGTGGTGGACCACTACGGCGCGGTGCGCACGGTGCGCACGAGCGGTGTCGTCGCCGTCACCGGCGGACTGCTGATCGTCCTCGCCCCGCACCCCGCGACGGCGATGGCCGGGTTCGCGCTGATGGGCCTCGGCATCGCGGTGGTGGTGCCGCTGTGCTTCGCCGCGGCGGGCCGCAGTGGTACCCATCCCAGCCTCGCCATCGCGGGCGTCGCGACCATCACGTACACCTCGGGCCTGATCGCTCCGAGCGCGATCGGCCTGCTGGCCCAGGCGACCAGCCTGACGGTTTCGTTCGTCCTGGTCACCGTGTTGTCGTGCGGTCTGGCCGGCCTCGCGGGCGTGCTGCGTTCCGGTGACCGCGTGAAGGTCATCCGCCCGGACGCAGCAGTTCCCGGCCCGCGGCCCTGAGTGTCTCGCTCCAGGACGCCGGGCGCAGGGTTTTCACGTCCAGCCGTACCAGCACCCGGCTCCCCCGCGCGTAGGTCAACCCGGTCGTCCCCAGCCGCTCCAGCCACAGGTGGACGGCGTAGGCGCCGGTCCGGGTCACCGGGCCTCGTAGCCGATCCGCAGTTGCCTGACCGCGTTGCAGGCGTCGCCGGCCGCCGCCCAGTCGCCCTCGAAGCGCATGCCGTGTTCCTCCCACGGTTCGGTCCGGGCCCGCTCGACCCTCGGCGGACAGCGCGCGTTGTGCAGCAGCCCCAGCGCGTCGAGGTCCTCGAAGTGGACGGTCACGGGGATCAGCCGGCCGTACGACGGGGCGGGGGCGGTCGGGGCTTCGGCGGTCACGACGGAACTCCTGGTGCGTACGGGATGAGTGCCGCCTGCACGAACCAACGACGCGCCCTCATCCCGAGCAGACGCTCAGACAACCGGAGCAAGCCCGCCCAGGTGTACGAAGCACACCTGTTCAGCCCCGACAATGGTCCGGACACGCTGCACGAACGACGAAAGCGACAGCCCATGGATCTCGGCGTCCGCTGGACACTGCACGGAGACGGACGCACCCCGGCTCCCGGCGCGGTGGTCCGCCCCGACGAACGGCTCTCCTGGCCCCGTACCGCGGGGCTCGGCGCCCAGCACGTCGTGGCGATGTTCGGGGCGTCCTTCGTCGCCCCGGTACTGATGGGCCTGGACCCCAACCTCGCGATCATGATGTCGGGCGTCGCGACCGTCGTCTTCCTGCTGGCCACGCGCGGCCGGGTGCCCAGCTATCTGGGCTGCTCGCTCTCCTTCGTCGGCGTCGCCGCGGTCATCCGGGCCCAGGGCGGGTCGAGCGCCACCGTGACCGGCGCGGTGTTCGTGGTCGGGGCCGCGCTGTTCCTGGTGGGGCTCGCGGTGCGGCGTTTCGGGGCGCGGATCATCCACGCCACGATGCCGCCGATCGTCACCGGCGCGGTGGTGATGCTGATCGGCTTCAACCTGGCGCCGGTGACCGCCGCCACGTACTGGCCGCAGGACCAGTGGACCGCCCTGTCCGTGATGTTGTTCACCGGCCTGGCGGTGGTGTGCCTGCGGGGCTTCTGGTCCCGTATCGCGATCTTCCTCGGGCTGGTCTTCGGGTACGCGCTCTCCTGGGTCCTCGACCTGGTCTTCGGCCGGATCCACTCCGCGGACGCGAGCGGCAAGGTCACCGACCACTGGCGTCTGGACCTGTCCGGCGTGGGCCAGGCCGACTGGATCGGCCTGCCGAACCTGCACGGCCCGTCCTTCGAGTGGTCGGCGATCCTGGTCGCCCTGCCGGTCGTCATCGCGCTGATCGCCGAGAACGCCGGACACGTCAAGGCCGTCGGCGAGATGACCGGCGACGACCTCGACGACAAGCTGGGCACGGCCATCTCCGCCGACGGCGTCGGCTCCATGCTGTCCACCGCCGTCGGCGGCCCGCCCAACACCACCTACTCCGAGAACATCGGCGTGATGGCGGCGACCCGCGTCTACTCGACCGCCGCGTACTGGGCCGCCGCGTGTTTCGCCCTGCTGTTCGGCCTCTGCCCGAAGTTCGGCGCGGTCGTGGCCGCGATCCCCGGGGGTGTGCTCGGCGGGATCACCGTCATCCTGTACGGCATGATCGGCCTGCTCGGCGCCCAGATCTGGATCAACGCCAAGGTGGACCTGCGCAATCCGCTGAACCTGGTACCGGCCGCCGCGGGCATCATCATCGGCGTCGGCAACGTCACCATGGAGTTCACCGACACCTTCTCGCTCAGCGGCATCGCGCTCGGCACCCTCGTCGTCATCACCGGGTACCACGCGCTGCGCGCCTTCGCGCCGGCCCACCTCAAGACCCAGTCGCCGCTGCTCGACGCCGGCACCTCGGCCTACGACGAGAACGGGGGCGAGAACGGCGGGGGCGAGGCGGACGGCGGGGGCATTCAGCGCGCCAAGTCGTAGGCGTACGACGGGGTGAAGGTGCCCGGCGCGCCCTTGCAGCCGTCCGACTCCCCCGGCAGTTTCACCCAGAGGTAGGCGTCGATCCCGGCCTCGCCGGTACTGAGCGTCGGGGTCCGGCCGAGCTTGCGGCCGGCGGGGTCGCACCATTCGCCGTCGGCCGGTGCGCCGTTGCCGTTGCGGCTGGTGTCGATCACCGCGCCCAGGCCGGGCGGGCCGCCGAGCGCGGCGAGCACCTGCCGGTTGTGGGCGATCTCGTCGGCCGTGTCGTGGAAGTTGGAGACGTTGCTGAAGACGCCGTCGGAGGAGGCCGCCGACGCGGCCCCGGCCCGCCTCAGCCAGTCGGCCTGTCGCGCGGGCGCGTTCCAGCCGGAGTGCCCTGCGTCGTAGTAGACGCGGGCCCGGGAGTTGGCCTCCTTCAGCACCCGTCCGGCGCGGGCCAGTGAGGCGAAGCGGTCGGCGCGCTGCCCCGCGGAGAGGCATTCGACCTGGGCGAGGGAGTCCGGCTCCAGGATCACGATGACCTCGCCGGACCCCAGCCCGGCGGCGAACCGGTCGATCCAGCCGTCATAGGCGTCCAGATCGGGCGCTCCGCCCCGGGAGTGCCCGCCGCAGTCGCGGTCGGGGATCGTGTACGGCACGAGGACGGGCACCCGGCCCCGTGCGGCGCCGGCCGAGGTGATCGCGCGCACCCGCGCGGTGACCGTGTCCGGTGAGTGGTCGGCGAACCACACGGCCGCCGGCTGGTCGCCGATGCGGGACTCTATGACCGCGCGGCGCGGATCGCCGGGATGGGCCCGCACCCAGTCCAGGGCCTGGGACTCGGGGTGGCGGTAGAGCCGGGAGGGCACCGGGACCGACCGCGGCTCCCGCGCGCCGTGCGACGCGGACGGCGTGGTACTCGTCTTTTTCGCACGGGGCTCGGGAGAGGCCGACGCGGAGGGGGACGGCGCCTCGGGCGACGGGGACACCGACGGCACGACGGGCAGTGCTTCCAGCCGCGGCCACGCGGTCACCTCGGGCCGTGCCTCGTCCGAGCCGCGTCCGTCATCCACCGAAGAGACCACTCCGGCTGCGGTGCCGACCGCCACCACGAGGGAGGCGGCCGCCACCATGGCGGCGCGCCGGGCCGCGCCTCTGCGCGCGGACCGCCGGGCAGCCAGGCGTTGGGCACGCGAGCCTGACACAGTGCTGCTCCCCCTCCCCCACGACGGGCGCGTTCCCTCGATCCGGGGAAACGTCGGGCCCGCCGCCACCGGCACCACACTAAAGGTGCGACTCTGCGCTCATGGCGCAATGCGAACAAGCCCGTCAAGTCCGCACCCCCGTAGACACCGTCGTCTCCCGGATGCGCGCCCTCGACTCCGCCCTGCCCCGCCGGGACGGGATCGCGGTCTTCAACCGCGTCTACCTCGCGGTGACGACGGAGGTGGACCGGCGCATCGACGCCGGTCTGCCGGCGGACACGCAGGCGGCGGTCACCCTGGACGTGCTGTTCGCCGAGCGCTACCTGGCCGCCGTCGAGGCGGTGTCCGAGGGCCGCCGCCCACCGGCCTGTTGGCGTCCGCTGTTCCAGTTCCGCCACCATCCGGGCGTACGTCCGCTGCAGTTCGCGCTGGCGGGCATCAACGCGCACATCGGCCACGACCTGGCGCTCGCCGTCGTGGACACCTGCCGTACGCTCGGCTGCGAACCCGCCCAGATGGAGGCCGAGTTCGACCATGTGGGCGACCTCCTGGTCACGCTGGAGGAGCGCATCCGCGAGGACCTGATGCCGGGTCCCGACCTGCTCCAGCTCGCCGACCCGATGACCCATCTGCTCGCTGCGTGGAGCCTGGAGCGCGCCCGGGACGCCGCCTGGACGGCGGCCCGCGCGCTGTGGGCGCTGCGCGGACTGCCGGACGTCGCCGAGGAGTTCGCCGCGCGGCTGGACATGGCGGTCGGCTTCGCCGGACGCATGCTGCTCACGCCCCTGCCCGACTGACCCGGGCGGTCCGGCCGCCGCGAGCCGGGCGGGCTCCGGGGGCTGAGGGGTTCCCGGGGCTCCGGTGGCTCAGTCGTCGGAGAGTTCCACCGGCGCGATCTCGTCGTAGACGTCACCGGGACCGGGGTTGGTCGCGTCGGTTGCTCCACCGAAGTGGTGCATGACGCCCCAGACCGCGTTCAACGCGGTCTGGACGGCGCCCTCGGCCCAGCCGGCCGTCCAGGAGATGTCGTCGCCGGCCAGGAAGACGCCCCGCTTGTCCTCGGGCAGCCGGTCCTGCATGAAGTGCGTGAACAGGCGCCGCTGATAGCGGTAGTGGCCGGGCAGGTTGGCCTTGAAGGCCCCCATGAAGTAGGGCTCGTTCTCCCAGGAGACGGTCACCGGGTTGCCGATGATGTGCTTCCTGATGTCGACCGTCGGGTAGATCTCGCCCAGCGACTTCAGCATGACCTCCATCCGTTCGTTCGGCGACAGCGGCAGCCACTTCAGGCTGTCGTCGCACCAGGTGTACGAGAGGCAGATGACGGCGGGCTTGTCCGGGCCGTCGTCGAGCAGGTAGGTGCCGCGGGTCATCCGGTCGGTGAGCGTCATCGACATGACGTTTCGCCCTGTCGGGTTCCCGTTCTCGTCGACGGCCTCGTCCAGCCAGAAGGGCCGGTCCACGGGCACGAAGAGCTTGGAGCTCTCCATGTAGTGGGTGCGCTCGATGGCGGTCCAGTGGTCGATGGGGAAGAGCGACTCGTCGCAGGCGATCTTGGAGAGCAGCATCCAGGACTGGGCGGTGAAGACGGCCGCCCGGTAGGTGCGGATGTCCCCGTTCGCGTCCGTCACCGTGATGTGGTGGCCGGCGGTGCGGTGCAGCCGCGTCACCGCCGGGCGGGGCTCGCCGTCGGTGTGCAGGGACTTCAGCGAGGTGCCGTACGGCCAGTGGACGATCTTCTCCGGCTCGCGCTCCCACAGGCGCAGCGGCAGCTGCTGGGATCCGCCGACGATGCCGCGGTGGTGGTCGTCGGCCTCGGTGTAGACGACCCGCAGGATCTCCAGGATGGAGTTGGGGAAGTCGGTGTCCCAGCCGCCGGTGCCGAAGCCGACCTGGCCGAAGATCTCGCGGTGCCGGAAGGACTTGAAGGCCTCGGAGTCGCAGAGGAAACCGTAGAAGGTCTGGTTGTCGAGCTTCTCCACCAGCCGCGACCAGATCTCGCGGATGCGCGGGACGTCCCGTTCGCGCAGGGCGCGGTTCATGTCGGAGAAGTCGGCGCCTTCCTCCAGGCAGCGGCTCCAGGCGTCCGCCACGTCCCGGTAGACCTGCGGCAGGTCGTCGAGCGTCTCGGCGTAGTGCGACTCGCCCTTGAGGTCGACGACGGTCGAAGGCGTCGCCTCGGCAAGGGGGTTGGGGAAGGGGCGGGTCTCGAGTCCCACCAGGTCGATGTAGTGCTGGAGGGCGGTGGAGGACGGCGGGAAGCGCATCGCACCCATCTCGGCGGTGAGCGAGGGGTCGCAGCCCTCGAAGCCGACGGTGCGCAGCCGGCCGCCGATCCGGTCGGCCTCGTACACGACGGGCTTGAGGCCCATCTTCATCAGCTCGTAGGCGGCGATGATCCCGGACAGGCCGCCGCCGACGACCGCGACCTCGGTGCCGTGCTCGGTGGCGGGGATCTGGCCGAGGCCCGCGGGGTGGGCGAGGAAGTCGTCGTACGCGTACGGGAAGTCCGGGCCGAACATGGTGATCGGCGGCTGCTGCTCGTCGGCGTGCTCGACGGCGTTGGGCACCGTGGACGTCATGGGGTGCGGACTCCTTGCGCGAACGGTCTTCGAGGTGTCGGGGGAGGCGGGGTTCAGCCGCGGGGCCCGTACAGGCCGGGGCGGCGGTCCCGCAGATACGGGTTGTTCTCACGGGAGGCGGCGAGGAGCACGGGGTCCACGTCGGCGAGGACGAGTTCCTCGCCGCGGCCCGCCCGGGTACGGGCGACTCCGTCGGGTCCGGCGAGGGTGGACAGCCCCGCGAACTCCAACTCGCCCTCCTGGCCGACCCGGTTGACGTACGCGATGTACATCTGGTTCTCGAACGCCCGCACCGGCACGACGGACTCGGCGACGAACTGGAACGGGTGCATCAGCGCCGTGGGCACCAGGAGGAGGTCGGTGCCTGCCAGGGCGTGGGCGCGCGCGTTCTCCGGGAACTCGACGTCGTAGCAGATCAGCAGGCCGACGGTGAGGCCGTTGAGCTCGGCCTGGACGACCGGCTGGTCGCCCGGGGTGAAGTGCTCGTGCTCGAAGCTGCCGAAGAGGTGGGTCTTGCGGTAGTTCGCGAGGCGGACGCCGTCGGCGGAGACGAGCTGGAGGGAGTTGTGGACCGTGCCGTCGGCGCGTTCCGGGTAGCTGTAGGCGATGGCGAGTCCGTGCCGGGTGGCCGTCCGTGCGATCGCGTCGGCCGCGTCGCCGTCGGCGGGCTCGGCGAGCGCCGTGATGTCGTCGCCGATGGCGTACCCCGTCAGGAACAGCTCCGAGGTCACGAGCAGCCCGGCACCGGCCGCGGCGGCACGGCCCGCGGCCTCGTCGAGGACCTTGAGGTTCCCGGCGACGGATCCGGGCCGTCCGGAGCTCTGGAGCAGGGCGGTGCGCATGCGTTTTCCTCATCGGTACGCGGGGGTTTCGGGGGTCGCACAGACGCTACGTCCGGTCGGCTCGACCGGACAAGAAGGAGCCGTTGCGTGCCCATGAGCGAACTGTTGCGTCCGCCGCGGGGTCGGCGGCGATTCGTTGCACGCTCCCGGTTCGGCGCCCGTGCCGAGGAGGTGGAGGCGACGCCGAGGGCCGTCCTGCCCGTCCGTTCCACCTGCGCGAAGACCGCCGTGAACCGCCGTGTGAAGCACCCGGAGCCGCCACGTGGGCGGCGGTCGGGTGGGCCCCGGGTCACAACTCCCGGAGCCACGCGACGATCTCGCGCAGCAGCTCCGGGTCGGCCGCCGGCCCGCCCGGTCGGCGCGGTGCGCCGATCCACACCAGACCGGCTCCCGCCAGGTCCGCGAGCAGCACACGGACGATGGTCAGGGGCAGGTCGGCCTGCACCGCGAGTTCGACGACCGGCAGCGGGCCCCGGCGGCGCACCCGGTCGAGCAGGCCGGCGCGGACGTGGTCGATGCCGGGTCGTGCCAGGCCGGGCTCCACGGCGCTGACCTGGGACAGCAGGGTGATGGCGGGCCCTCCCGAGGGCCGGGTCCGGCCCCACGTGACGGTATAGGGGCGCACCATCGAACCGGTCTCGTCCTCGTACCGGTGATCGTCGTCGGTCACGGCAGCGGGGACACGCCGTCCGGCTCCTCGAGCGACTCCGGCTCCTGGGGCTCCAGGTCCGCGAGCATTCCTGCCGGCAGCAGCACGGTGGCCGTCGTCCCGCCGTACGGGGACTCGTGCAGCGTCACCTCGACGGCGTGCCGTGCGGCGAGCCGGCCGACCACGTACAGGCCTAGCCGGTCGTGGCGGGACGGGTCGAAGTCGTCGGGGTGGCTGAGGATGCGAGGGGCTTCGTGGAGCGGTCCGGGGCCGAGGCCGGGGCCCCGGTCGTCGATCCGCAGGACGAAGCCACCGCGCTCCCGGCCGGTGCGCAGGGTCACACGGGTGTGCGGGGGCGAGAACACGGTGGCGTTCTCCAGCAGTTCGGCGAGGAGGTGGACGACATCGGCGACGGCGTCCGCCGTGATCCCCACCCGGTCCATGGGCGGCACCTCCACCCGCGTGTAGTCCTCGATCTCGCTCACGGCGGAGGAGACGATGTCGGCCACGGGCACGGGCCGGCGCCACCGGCGGCCCGGGGCCGCGCCGGAGAGGATGATCAGGTTCTCCGCGTGGCGCCGCATCCGGGTGGTGAGGTGGTCGATGCGGAACAGCTGCTCCAGCGCCTCGGGGTCGTCCGTGCGCCGTTCCAGCGTGTCGACCAGCTTCAGCTGGCGGTGCACCAGAGCCTGGTTGCGCCGGGCGATGGTGAGCAGCACGGCGAACAGCCCGCGGCGCAGGGTGGCCTGCCGGACGGCGGCCTCGACGGCGGCGAGCCGGGCGGCGTTGAAGGACCGGCCGACCTGGCCGATCTCGTCGGGTTCCGCCTCCACCTCGGCCAGCGGCGGTGCCTCAACAGCCGCGTTCACCTCCTCGCCGGCGCTCAACCGGGCCATGACATCCGGAAGTTGGCGGGTGGTCAACAGGTCGGCGGAGTCCCGCAGCAGCTCCAGTCGGCGGGAGATGCGGCGGGCGCCGCGCACCGCCCACCACAGGGACAGGCCGATGGCCGCCAGCCCGAGCCCGCCCACGACGCCTGCCTTGATCAGTTCTTGGTAGGCGAAGGCCCGGCCACGCTCGGCGGAGTTGAGGGCCGCCTGGGTGCACAGTTCCATGTAGCGCTTGACGGCCCGGTCGGTGGTCGTACGCCAGGCCTCGGCCGCGACTGCCTCACCGGCACGCTCCGGCCCCGCCTCCAGCAGCGCGTCCTCGCCCCGGGTCAACGCGCCGTGCAGCTCGCCGCGTCGGAACTCCTCGAACAGCGCCCGTGAGTCGGTCGGCAGGTCGGCCACGTACGTCCGCTCGAAGACCCGGCGGTGCTCGATGGTCGCGGTGAGTGTGGCGTACTGCCGGTCGGTGAGCCGGCCGGCCGCACGCGCTCCGGCCACGAGAGCGTCCTCACGGGAGACGAACTCCCGCACCCGGACGAGTTCGACGACGACCTGCGCCTCCCGCGCGAGCTGTCCGGCCTGCAGTGCGGTGAGGGCGGACTGCACGTCGAATCCGGGGTCCACGAGCGCGCCGTACGCGTCGACGGCCCTGTCCCAGGAGATGTCGCGGGACAGGACCCGGTGGCGCAGTTCCTCGAGTTCGTCGGCGGCGCCGACCACGGCGTCGAGGGCCCGGCGCTGCCTACCGGAGAGCCGGCCGCGGTCGCCGTCCCGGACCGCGTGGCGCATCGCGTTCACGGCACGGTCGGTGCGGCGCTGCTGCTCCATCAGGTCCGGGGCCGCGGACGTACGGTGGCCGGCCCCCAAGTACGTGGCGGCGAGCCGCCGTTCGATCTGGATCTGTCCGATCGCCGTGTCGACGGGCGTGCCGAAGTCCTCGTACACGCCCTGCAGCCGGATCAGTGCGCGCAGTTCCCCGGTGACCGACACCATGGTGAAGGTCCACAGCACCAGCAGGGCGAGCGCCGGGGCGAACGCGAGCGCGACGATGCGGGCGCGGACCGTGGTGGGACGGCCGATGAGCCGACGCATGGCTCTCTCCCAGGATGCTCGGATGACTGGGCGGCGAAACGGCCGCCGACGGCGTTACCAGCCGGTAGCGAGGCGCACAACCTACGGGATGCCGCGCGGCGAGCGCAATGGTCTCGTGAGCATCAGGAGCAACGCTGTCACCAGGTACGGCAGCGCGAACACGGCGAAGGCCGTGCTGTGTCCGCCGCGTGAGGCGATCACCGCGTAGCCGCCGAACACCGCGACCGTGGCCAGCTCGGTGACCAGGCCCGCGACCGAGGTCAAGGTGGCCCGCCCGGTGTCCGCGATCCGCCGCTGGAGTCGCACGTCGGTCAGTACGGTCGCCGCCTGGAAGCCGCCGAAGGCCAGGGCGACGAGCACGAGCCCGGCCGTCGTGCCCGCGGCGGAGCCGACGGCCAGGACGAGCCCGGAACCCGCGAGCAGGCCCGCGAGTCCGGTCGTGCCGAGGCGTTCGCCCGCCCCGGCCAGCAGGCTTCCGGCGGTGGCACCGGCCCAGATCACCAGGAGCAGCCAGGGAACCGTCTCGTCCGCGACGCCGGTGTCCCGCACCAGCAGCGGCGTGTACTCGTCGAGGGCGCCCCAGACGGCGCCCACGGCCGGTACGAGCAGCAGCGCGCCGCGCACCGACCGGTCGGCCCGAGCCTCGGCGAGCCCGGCGCGCAGGGCCGCGGTACAGCCCTCCTGCCCGGTCGCCGGGCGGCGGTGCTCCGGGAACCGGAGGGCCGTGGCCGCGGTCAGCACGCACCCCAGGACGCTGGCGGCGCCGACGGCGATGTGGCCGCCCCGGGCCAGCACCGGACCGGCGAGCCCCATGGCCGCCATCACGGCGACCAGTCCCGCCGCGCGGGCGCGGCCCATGACGCGGGCGTAGCGGTCGGCCGCGTCGAGCCGCTCCAGTTCGTCGTAGACCAGCGCCTCCAGTGCACCGGACGCGAGCGCTCCGCCGGCTCCCCACAGCACGAAGCCGGTCGCGAAGGCACCGTAGGAGGGCAGCAGCACCCACAGGGCGAAGCCGGCGGCGGTGAGCAGCGGGCCGAGCCACAGCAGCAGGCGCCGGGACACGGCGTCCGCCCAGACACCGGAGGGGACCTCCAGCAGGACGCCGGTGACCGACCAGAGGGCGAACAGGGAGGAGATCTGCCAGACCGTCAGGCCGGTGTCGCTGAACAGCAGCGCGTACACCGGGTAGAGCAGCACGAAGTCTTCGAGGAACGCGTAGCCGTACAGCGTGGTCGTCAGCCGTCGGACGCGGGGGTCGGGCGCACGCGTGGACGTGAGAGTCATGAGGCCTTCCCGTAAGGGCGGTTCGGACACCGGACGTGGAGGACGTACGGCGCCCGGGGCGGCCCACGGGAGGCACGAGGGGTGGATCAATGTCGCCAGGTCATGGCACCGATGGTAGACGCCTGAGCCGGATGTGGTCCGTCGTTTCCGTATCCGGCCGACGTGTCCGGCCGACGTGTCCGGCCGGACGGTCACGGCTCCGGGGTGGAGCGCCGAGGGGGCGGCAGCACGTCTCCGCTGCGCCTGAGCCGCCGCCGGGACAGCCGGGATCGCCACGTGGCCGATCCGGTACAGGTGCAGGAGGTTCCGGGCCGCGTTCCAGTCGGCGTTCGCCTCGAGGCCGCAGCCGGGGTTCTCGCCTAGGTGGGCGACCCCGACGAGAAGCGGCGCAGCAGCGGTGACAGCACCAGTACGGACTTGGTCCGCTCGACGAACGGCTCCCCCGCGATCCGTTCCAGGACCCGTTCGAAGTGCCGCATGTCGGCGGCGAAGACCTGGGCGACCGCGTCCGCCTCCCCGGTGACGGTGGAGGCGGACACGACCTCCTGGTAGCGCTCCAGGCCCCGCTGGATGGTCTCCGGGGAGGTGTTGCCGCGGCAGTAGATCTCGACGAACCCCTCGGTCTCCCAGCCGAGGGCGGCGGGGTCCACCCGTACCGTGAAACCGGTGATGGCACCGGTGGCGCGCAGCCGGTCCACGCGCCGCTTCACCGCGGGCGCGGACAGGCCGACGAGCTGGCCGATGTCCGCGTAGGAGCGGCGGGCGTCCTCGGCGAGGGCGTGCACGATGCGTTCGTCGAGATCGTTCAGCACTGCGGGCGGTTCACTTCGCTTCTGGGAGGTCCACGACGGGGCCGGTGGGGTCGGGCCGGTACGGAATCGGCCGGGGCGGGTCAGGTCCAGCTGGCGTGCAGCGGCTTGCCCTCGGCGTAGCCGGCGGCGCTCTGGACGCCTACGACGGCCTTCTCGGCGAACTCCTCCAGGGAGCCGGCGCCCGCGTACGTGCAGGAGGAGCGGACGCCCGCGATGACCGAGTCGATCAGGTCCTCGACGCCGGGCCGGGCCGGGTCGAGGAACATGCGGGAGGTGGAGATGCCCTCCTCGAACAGCGACTTGCGGGCCCGGTCGTAGGCCGACTCCTCCGAGGTGCGGTTGCGCACGGCACGCGCGGAGGCCATGCCGAAGGACTCCTTGTAGGGGCGGCCGTCCGCGTCGTGCTGGAGGTCGCCGGGGGACTCGTAGGTCCCGGCGAACCAGGAGCCGACCATCACGTTGGACGCACCGGCCGCGAGCGCCATCGCGACGTCGCGCGGGTGGCGGACACCACCGTCGGCCCACACGTGCTTGCCGTACTTCCTCGCCTCCGCCGCGCACTCCAGCACCGCGGAGAACTGCGGCCGGCCGACGCCGGTCATCATGCGGGTGGTGCACATGGCGCCGGGGCCGACACCGACCTTGACGATGTCCGCGCCGGCCTCGATCAGATCGCGCACCCCCGCGGCGGCGACGACGTTGCCCGCGGCGACCGGGACCTGCGGATCGAGGTCGCGCACCAGCTTCAGCGCGCTGATCATCGACTCCTGGTGCCCGTGCGCCGTGTCGATGA
The DNA here is from genome assembly GCF_040655635.1 of Streptomyces sp. NPDC050388. Taxonomy (NCBI): domain Bacteria; kingdom Bacillati; phylum Actinomycetota; class Actinomycetes; order Kitasatosporales; family Streptomycetaceae; genus Streptomyces; species Streptomyces sp. NPDC050388. Next base: position 52,470 of record NZ_JBFAKH010000037.1, on the reverse strand, counting down.
CGAGCGTGTCGACGCCCGCCTCCAGCAACTGCTGGGCCTTGCCGCCGACATCGCCGTTGATGCCGACGGCCGCGGCGATCCGCAGTCTGCCCTGCGCGTCGGTGGCCGGCGTGTACAGGGTGGCCCGCAGGGCGCCCTTGCGGGTGAGGATGCCGGCGAGGCGGCCGTCCTCGGCGACGGCGGGGGCGTAGCGCCGGTTGGCGCCGTCCAGGGTGTTGAAGGCCTCGCGCGGGTCCATGTCGGCGTCGACGAGCAGCAGGTCGCGGGACATGACCTCGGTGAGCTGCGTGAAACGGTCCACGCCGGACAGGTCGGTGTCGGTGACCACGCCGACCGGCCGGTGCTCGTCGTCCACGACGACGCCCGCGTTGTGCGCGCGCTTGGGCAGCAGGGCGAGCGCGTCGGCGACGGTCTGGTGCGGGGCGAGCACGATGGGGGTGTCGAGGACCAGGTGGCGGCTCTTGACCCAGGAGACGACCTCGGTGACGACCTCGATCGGGATGTCCTGCGGGATGACCACGAGACCGCCCCGGCGGGCCACCGTCTCGGCCATGCGGCGGCCGGCGATGGCCGTCATGTTGGCGACGACGAGCGGGATGGTGGTGCCCGTGCCGTCCGGGGAGCTGAGGTCCACGCTCTGCCGGGAACCGATGGCGGACCGGTTCGGCACCATGAAGACATCGTCGTACGTCAGGTCGTACGGGGGCTGGATGTCGTTGAGGAAACGCACGTGCTGCACATCCCAGTCGTTCAGAGGTGGCCCCCGGACAGGTCAGCCAGGGGGAAGAGCACGTACCTCATTGTCCCATGACGGCCGGAGCGCCTTCTCCGGTCGGATCGTCCAGGCCGTGCCGTCGGGCACTGGGAGGAATCTCCGAGCGTCCGGGCCACGGTGAGCGACGGGGCACGCGGGGCCGAACGGGCAGGCAGGCAGACGAGGACGAGCCGCGGCACCGTGCGCCCGATGCCGCCGCGCCCGCCCCGGGTCCACGCGTCGTCGGGGTCGGTCAGGGGCCGTCGGGGTCCGAGCGGTTGAGGGCGGACCTGGGGGCCGGCCCCGCCGCCATCAGGTAGTCCGCGGCCGAGGTGTCCGTCACCAGGCTGGTGACGAGCCCGGAGCGCAGCACCGCGTCGATGGCGGGGCCCTTGCGCTGCCCGCCGGCGATCGCGACGACCTCGGGTACCCGGCGGAGCTGGTCGGCCTTGACCGTGATGCACCGCTCGCCCAGGTCGCGGCCGACCCGGCGTCCGTCGGAGTCGAAGAGATGGGCCGACATCTCGGCGGCGACACCGAGCGAGGCGTAGTGCGCACGCTCCTCGTCCGAGAGCATGTCGTGCACCGTCGAGATGCCCGGCTCCCACGATCCGATGGAGACACAGGCGACCGTGACCTTGTCGAAGTACTCGAAGGCCCGCGCGATGCCCGTCTGGTGGCGCAGCGCCTGAGCGGTGGCCGCGTCCGGCAGCAGCATCGGCGCGTAGATGGGGTGGGCGTCGCCGCCCGACACCTGCGCGGCCCGCCGTACGGCCTCCACCGAGCCGCGCTCGGCGGTCCCGGCGTCGTACACACCCGTGAGCTGCACGACCGTGCAGGGCGGCAGCCGGTCCAGGGCCGCCGCCATGTGGATGGTGGACCGGCCCCAGGCCAGGCCCAGCACATCACCTTCGTCGACCAGCTCGCCGAGCAGGTCGGCGGCCACCTCTCCGAGGTTCTCGGGGTCGGGTGTCTCCTCGGCTTCGGCCGGGGACTCCACCACGACGGCGTGCCGCAGGCCGTAGCGGGCACGCAGCGCGTCGGAGCGCTCCGCGTCCAGCTCGGCGGGCACACGGATCTCGATGCGCACGAGATCCCGTTCGAGGGCGGTCTCCAGGACCCGGGCCACCTTGAAGCGGCTGACGCCGAACTCCTCGGCGATCTGGATCTTGGACTTGCCCTCGAGGTAGAAGCGGCGGGCCATGGCCGCCGCCTGCACCAGCTCAGCGGGTCCCATCCGCATGGCTGAACGGCCCGCCGCCGACATACCCGACACGGCGTTCTCCTCACTGCTGTTCACACTCTGGATTCGCCGTTCATCCTCGCAGATCCGGCGCGGTCGATCAGCCCTGCTGAAAGCCGTTCACGTTCTCGTGGCTCAGTGGTCGCATGCCCAGGACGCCTTGCCCGTGGCGGCCTCGGCCTGGCGGCGCAGTGCGCGGACCGCCTCGGCCGGGTCCGCCGCCCCGTACACGGCGGATCCCGCGACGAAGACGTCGGCGCCGGCGTCGGCGCACTGCTCGATGGTGGACGCCGAGACCCCGCCGTCGACCTGCAGCCAGAGCTCCAGGCCGTGCTTGCTGATCAGCTCGCGGGTGCGGCGGATCTTCGACAGCACGATGTCGAGGAAGGCCTGGCCCCCGAAGCCCGGCTCGACCGTCATGATCAGCAGCATGTCGAGCTCGGGGAGGAGGTCCTCGTACGGCTCGATGGGGGTCGCGGGCTTCAGCGCCATGGAGGCCCGCGCCCCCTTGGCCCGGATCTCGCGGGCCAGCCGCACCGGTGCGGCGGCCGCCTCCACGTGGAAGGTGACGGAACCGGCCCCCGCCTCGACGTACTGGGGCGCCCAGCGATCGGGGGCCTCGATCATCAGGTGGCAGTCCAGCGGAGTGTCCGTCGCACGGGCGAGCGACTCCACGACCGGCACACCGAGCGTGAGGTTCGGGACGAAGTGGTTGTCCATGACGTCGACGTGGAGCCAGTCGGCTCCCTCGACCGCCCGCGCCTCGTCCGCGAGGCGGGCGAAGTCGGCGGACAGAATACTGGGGTTGATCTGCGCGGCCATGCATCAAGCCTGCCATGCCCTTCGAGGGTCGGCGGCATCGGTCGGGTACCAATACGGTCGCGTGCGGACCGGCCGCCGCTTCGGGGCGGGGTCAGCCGGTCCGGCGGATGAGCGCCAGATACATGGCATCGGTCCCGTGCAGATGCGGCCACAGCTGTACGTCGGGGCCCTCGCCCAGCTCCGGGACTCCGGGCAGCAGCGGCCGGGCGTCGAGGAGCTCGGTGTCCGGAAACTGTTTGAGCAGGTCGGCGACCACGGCCCTGGTCTCGGCGAGGTGCGGCGAGCAGGTGGCGTAGCCGACGACGCCGCCGACCCGTACGGCTTCCAGGGCGCCGCGCAACAGCCCGCGCTGCAGCGGGGCGAAGCCGTCCAGGTCGTCCGGCCGGCGGCGCCAGCGCGCCTCGGGCCGGCGGCGCAGGGCGCCGAGCCCGGTGCACGGCACGTCGACCAGCACCCGGTCGAAGCTGCCGGGCCGCCACGGCGGCCGGGTCCCGTCGGCGGCGACGACCTGGTACGGCCCGGGGTTCCCGGCCAGCGCCTTCGCGACCAGTCCGGCCCGGTGCGGCTGCTTCTCGGAGGCCAGCAGGGCGGCGCCCCGCTCGGCGGCGAGCGCGGCGAGCAGCGCGGCCTTGCCACCGGGGCCGGCGCAGCCGTCCAGCCACCTGTGGTCCGGCCCGTCCAGCGGGGCGTTGGCGACGGCGAGCGCGACGAGTTGGCTGCCCTCGTCCTGCACTCCGGCCCGGCCGTCCGCCACGGCCGGGATCGCGCCCGGCTCGCCGCCCTCGCTCAGCCGCACCGCGTACGGCGACCAGCGTCCCGGGAGGGCGGCCTCCTCGCCGAGCAGTTCCTCGGGGGTGGCTCGCCCGGGACGGGCGACCAGGGTCACCTCGGGCCGCTCGTTGTCCGCCCGCAGCAGTTCCTCGATGCCGGCACGGCCGCCGCCGAGGGAGTCCCACAGCGCGGAGACGATCCAGCGCGGGTGCGAGTGCACGACGGCGAGATGGTCCTCGGGGTCCTCGTCGTAGGGCGGCGCGACCCGCTCCAGCCAGCCGTCGAGGTCGTGCTGCGCGACCTTGCGCAGCACGGCGTTGACGAACTTGGCCCGCCCGTCGTCGAGCACCACGCGCGCGAGCTCGACGGAGGCGGAGACGGCGGCATGCGGGGGGATCCGGGTCCCGAGCAGCTGGTGCGCGCCCAGACTGAGCACGTCCAGCACGGGCGGGTCCACTTCCCGCAGCGGCCGGTCGACACAGGCCGCGACGACCGCGTCGTACGTGCCCTGCCGGCGCAGCGTCCCGTACACCAGCTCGGTGGCGAGCGCCGCGTCCCGGGCGTCGAAGTCACCGCCCTCGCGGGCCCTGCGCAGCAGCGGCGGCAGGACGAGGTTGGCGTAGGCGTCCCGCTCGTCCACGGCCCGCAGGGCCTCGAAGGCGAGGATGCGGACGGGGTCCTTCTTGGGCCGACGGTAGGGCTTGCCGGGGTTGCGGGGTCGACGGGACTGGTCGCTCACGAAAAAGGTGCTCCGGGTGTGGGATGAAGTGCGCGGTCCAGCCTACGTCGCCGGGGGCGGGGCGGGACCGGGGCGAAGTGGGGCCAAAGGCCGCGGCGTCAGGCGCCGACCGTCTCCTCCGCGCCGATCCGCGCGCCGCGTGCCCAGTCCGCCGCCCGCATCGGCTTCTTGCCCTGGGCCTGCACCCACAGCAGCTCCACGGCGTGCGAACCGGTGCCGACGTACACGTTGTTCTTGCCCGCGGACACCCGGCCCGGGGCGAGGTCCGTGCGGTCGGGAGCGGGGACGACCTGGACGAGCTTGAGCCGCTCGCCCCGGAAGGTGGTCCAGGCACCGGGCGCGGGGGTGCAGCCTCGCACGACCCGGCCGACGCGCAGGGCCGGGGCGTTCCAGTCGACGTGGGCGTCCTCGACGGAGACCTTCGGGGCGAGGGTGACCCCGTCGGCGGGCTGCGGTACGGCCTTCAGGGTGCCGTCCGCGATGCCGTCCATGGTCGCGGCGAGCAGCCCGGCACCGGCGAAGGCGAGCCGGGTGAGCAGGTCGCCGCTGGTGTCGGTGGGGCGGATCTCCTCGGTGACGGTGCCGTAGACCGGCCCGGAGTCGAGCCCCTCCTCGATGAGGAAGGTGGACGCACCGGTGATCTCGTCCCCCGCCATGACGGCGTGCTGGACGGGCGCCGCACCGCGCCAGGCGGGCAGCAGCGAGAAGTGCAGGTTGACCCAGCCCCGCTCCGGGATGTCGAGGGCGGCCCGGGGCAGCAGGGCGCCGTAGGCGACGACGGGGCAGCAGTCGGGGGCGATCTCGCGCAGCCGCTCCAGGAACTCCGGGTCCCGGGGCTTCACGGGCTTGAGCACCTCGATCCCGGCCTCTCGCGCCCGCTCGGCGACCGGAGAGGCCACCAGCCTGCGGCCCCGCCCGGCCGGCGCGTCGGGCCGGGTGACGACGGCGGCCACCTCGTGCCGCTCCGAAGCGAGAAGAGCGTCCAGGGCGGGAACGGCGACCTCGGGGGTACCGGCGAAGACGAGCTTCATGGAGTGGTTCGGGCCTCTCGGGCAGGAACGGGTGCGGGCAGCGCACCAGTCTATGGGGGACCCACGCGTCGGACGAAGCCGAGGCGCACGCTCCCGCACGGGGGCGCACGCATATGCCGCCACGCCCCCACCCCGTGACCCGCGGGGCGAATCCGCGTTGGTCAAGAAAGAGTTGACCACATCGGGCCCGGACGCGGCCCGTTCCTTTCAACGCCGGCTCGAGAGGCTTGCCCATGGCCGACCACGCAACCCACGACGCCCAGGCTCGCGCCAGCCTGCACTTGCTGGTGCGGGACATCGAGCGGGTCCGCCGGCAGGTGGACGCACTGCGCACGCTCACCGCCCAGCTGGGCAACGTCTACCGCCCTCGCCGCTCCGGCTCCTCCACGGGCTTCGTCGTCTACGGACGTGCCCCCGCTCCGACGGTCCGTCTCGCCCAGGAGCTGCGGGACAGCGTCGAGACCCTGGTCACCGCAGCCGTCGACTTCGACCGTTCGCTGGGCTTCTCGTGGGACGCGGTGGGCTCCGCGCTCGGCGTCACCAAGCAGGCGGTGCACCGCCGCTACGGCTCCCGCCGTGCCTCGGCCGCCCGGACCGCCCCGGCCATGGAGGCGGAGCACACCGCGGAGCCGTCGGGGACCCGCACGGTCAACGTGGGCGCCGGCGTCTCCACCGTGCCGACGGTCCCGGCCGCCCGCTCCATGCCGACCCAGCCCACAGCGAGCAGCTCGTCCCTCCGCAACGACCCCCGCCCCACGGCGTCCCCCGCTCCCCCGACCTTCCCGGGCCCCCGCAACGGCTGACCCGACGGCAGTACGGCGCCGTTCAGCCGATGTCGGGTGGGTCGATCCGCACCCGTACCGGTGTGTCGCCCCCGCGGGCCATGCGCGCCGCCTGGGCCGACTTCAGTGCGCCGGTGAGCGCCGCCCCCCTGCCCGGTGGTACCCGGATCAGCGCCCGCTCCCAGTGTTCCCCGGGCGGCGAACCGCCCGGTCGCCGGGGGCGGCCGACGGGGGTGGGGGACAGCGGGACGGGCCCCAGTACCTCCGCCTCCGCCGGCAGTTCGACCGCCCGGAGGAACTCCGCCACGGCCTCCCCCGGTCCCGACACGGCCGCCATCCGCGACACCGGCGGAAAGCCCAGCTCGGTCCGCTCGCTCAGCTCCCGCACCGCGTGTCCCACCGGGTCCCACCGCACCAGTGCCTGCACGGGCCGCAGCGTCGGCTCGGCGATCACCACCACCGTGCCGCCGGCCGCCTGCGGACGCACCAGCGCCGCCGCACCGATCCACCGGCGCAGCGCGTCCTCCGCGGCCCGCAGATCGGGCCGGCCCAGCATCGCCCAGCCGTCCAGCAGCAGCGCCGCCGCGTAGCCGCCCTCCGCGACCGGCTCGGCCCCGGGGGTGCTCACCACCAGCGCGGGCGTGCCCGGCACCGTGTCCAGCACATGCTCGCGCCCTGAGGTGCGCACCGGCACGGCGGGGAAGGCCCGCCCCAGCTCCTCGGCGGTCCGGCGGGCCCCCACCACCTGGGCCCGCAGCCGGAACCCGCCGCACTCCGGGCAGTGCCAGCCGACCTCCTCGCGCCCGCACCACCCGCACTGCAGATCGCCGACACCGTGCGCCTCCAGCGGCCCCGAGCAGTGCCGACACCGCGCGGGGGTGCGACAGCCGGCGCACACCATCCGGGGGACATAGCCGCGCCGGGGCACCTGCACGAGCACCGGCCCGTGCCGCAGCCCCTCCCTGACGGCCTGCCAGGCGAGCGTCGGCAGCCGGGCGGCACGGGCGGCCTCGTCCCGCGCGAGGTCCCCGTCGCCGACGGTCCGCACCAGCGGCGCGGCGGCCCGTACCCGGCCCCTCCCGGCGACCAGCGGTCCGGCCCAGCCGGTCTCGACCAGCTGGGCGGCCTCCACCGTGCAGCTCCAGCTCCCCAGCAGGAAGCCGCACTTGTCCTGCGCCGCCCGCAGCAGCAGCACTTCTCGCGCGTGCGGCTGCGGGGCGTGCTGCTCGCTGTGGCTGGCGTCGCCGTCGTCCCAGAGCGCGACCAGCCCGAGATCCTGGACGGGCGCGAACATCGCCGCCCGGGTGCCGATCACGGCGCGCACGGACCCCCGCCGCACGGCGAGCCACTGCGCGTACCGCTTCTCGGGTCCGGCGTCGGCGGTCAGTACGGCATGCCGCCCCTTGCCCAGGAGCTCGGTGAGCGCGGCGTCGACACGGGCGACGCTCCGTCCGTCCGGCAGGACGACGAGCGCGCCGCGCCCCGAGGCCAGCGTCGCCGCCACGGCACGGGCCAGCTCCTCGCTCCACAGCGGTCCGGGCAGCGCGTTCCACACGGCCCGCGGAGCACCGCCGGAGGCCAGCGACCGGAGGAAGGCCTCCCCCTGTTCGTACCGGGCCCAGGAGCCCGGCTCGGGTATCGGGGGCGGCGGCGCGGGGTCGGGCGAGGGACGCCGCTCGGCGCGGGCGTTGCGCGGCGGCACGGCGAGCTGAAGCACGTCGGCGAGGCTGCCCGCGTACCGGTCGGCGACCGCGCGGGCCAGCCCCAGCAGTTCCTCGTTCAGGACCGGCTCGGGTGACACCACCTGGGCGAGGGCGGCCAGCGGGCCGGAGTAGTCGGACTCGGCGAGTCGCTCGACGAGGAACCCGTCGATCAGCCCTCCGCCCTCGCGGCGTCCCTCGCGCACCCGGTGCCGGCCGGCCCCGAACCGCACCCGGACCCTGACGCCCGGCTGCGCGTCGGCGTCGAGTTCCTCGGGCACCGCGTAGTCGAAGTACCGGTCGAGGTGCAGCGCGCCCTTGTCGACCAGGACGCGCGCGACCGGTAGTTCCCCGGCGAGCGCGGCACCCCGCCAGGTCCGCGGCTTGGCCCGGGGTGTGTCCGCCTTGCGCACGGTCTCGCGGATGAGCGCGAGCTGCTCCGGCGGGGCACCCCGCGCACCACCGTCCACCTGCCCGTTCTCGCTGCTCACGCTTGCATTCTTACCAAACGCGACTGACAACCGGCGGCGTTCCCACCCCCGGGAACGCGCCGAGGCCCGGCGTCCTTGGAGGGACGCCGGGCCTCGGCGGACGTGCCATGGGTGCGGGCGTGCGGCCTACAGACCCGCCGCCTTGCGCAGCGCGTCCACGCGGTCGGTGCGCTCCCAGGTGAAGTCGGGCAGCTCTCGGCCGAAATGGCCGTAGGCGGCGGTCTGGGAGTAGATCGGGCGGAGCAGGTCCAGGTCGCGGATGATGGCGGCCGGGCGGAGGTCGAACACCTCATCGATCGCCCGCTCGATCAGCTCGGTGTCGACCTTGGCGGTGCCGAAGGTCTCCACGAACAGACCGACCGGCTCGGCCTTGCCGATGGCGTACGCCACCTGGACCTCGCAGCGGGCGGCCAGGCCGGCCGCGACCACGTTCTTGGCGACCCAGCGCATCGCGTACGCCGCCGAGCGGTCCACCTTGGAGGGGTCCTTGCCGGAGAAGGCGCCGCCGCCGTGCCGGGCCATACCGCCGTAGGTGTCGATGATGATCTTGCGGCCGGTGAGGCCCGCGTCGCCCATCGGCCCGCCGATCTCGAAGCGGCCGGTGGGGTTGACCAGCAGACGGTACGTCTCGGTGTCCAGCTTGATGCCCTCGTCCAGCAGCGCCTTCAGCTCCGGCTCCACGACGAACTCGCGGATGTCCGGGGCGAGCAGCGAATCGAGGTCGATGTCGGAGGCGTGCTGGGAGGAGACGACCACGGTGTCGAGGCGGACCGCCTTGTCGCCGTCGTACTCGATGGTGACCTGGGTCTTGCCGTCCGGGCGCAGGTAGGGGATCGTGCCGTTCTTGCGCACGTCGGACAGGCGCTTGGACAGGCGGTGGGCGAGGAAGATCGGCAGCGGCATCAGCGTCGGCGTCTCGTCCGTCGCGTAGCCGAACATCAGACCCTGGTCCCCGGCGCCCTGCCGGTCCAGCTCGTCCGTTTCCCCACCTGCGGCGGCACCCTCGACCCGGCTCTCATACGCGGTGTCGACACCCTGCGCGATGTCCGGCGACTGGGACCCGATCGACACCGACACGCCGCAGGAGGCACCGTCGAAGCCCTTCTTCGAGGAGTCGTAGCCGATCTCCAGGATCTTCTCCCGCACCAGCTGCGGGATCGGCGCGTAAGCCTTGGTCGTGACCTCTCCGGCCACGTGCACCAGGCCGGTGGTGATCAGGGTCTCGACGGCGACGCGCGAGGTCGGGTCCTCGCGGAGCAGTGCGTCAAGGATGGTGTCGCTGATCTGGTCAGCGATCTTGTCGGGGTGACCCTCGGTCACGGACTCCGAGGTGAAGAGACGACGGGACACAACGCTCCCTGGGGTTGCAGCGGCTGCTGGCTGATCATTGATGGACGGCTGGGGCTGCACCTCACGCCGTCCGTGGAACAGTTTATCTGTCGCGCCTCGCCACGGGGCCCCCTGTCTCGCCTCTCGGGAGCTCCGTGGGCTGCGGCACGGGCATTCTGCCCATGCCGAGGCGGGTTGGCCAGAGGCGCCACGCCCCGGCGGGCGGCGTTTCCGGCCCGCACACAGGACGTTCCCGTTCAGCCCAGGCGTCCGGCCACCAGGTCCCAGACCGTGTCGGCCAGGGCTTCCTTGGGGCCGTGGGCCACGGGCGTCTCGCTGCCGTCGGCTCCCAGCACCACCGCCTCGTTCTCCTCCGAGCCGAACGTCTTGCGCTCGCCGACCTCATTGACCACGAGCAGATCGCAGCCCTTGCGCTTCAGCTTGGCGCGGCCGTTGGCGAGGACGTCGTCCGTCTCCGCGGCGAAGCCCACGATCACCTGTCCGGGACGGGCACGGTCGGCGGAGATCTCGGCGAGGACGTCCGGGTTGCGCACCAGGGTGACGGGCTCGGGTTCCTGGCCGTCCTTCTTCTTGATCTTGCCGGCCGCGTAGGCCGCGGGCCGGAAGTCGGCGACGGCGGCGGCCATGACCACCGCGTCGGCGTCGGCGGCGGCGCGCAGCACCTCCGCACGCAGCTCCACGGCGGTCCCGACGGGAACGACGTCGACCCCCGCGGGGTCGGGCAGGGACGCGTTGGCGGCGATCAGCGTGACGCGCGCGCCCCGCGCGGCGGCGGTACGGGCGAGGGCGTAGCCCTGCTTGCCGGAGGAGCGGTTGCCGAGGAAGCGGACCGGGTCGAGGGGCTCGCGGGTGCCGCCGGCGCTGACCACGACGTGCCGTCCCTCGAGGTCGGGCTCGGCCGCGCCCCGGGCCAGCACCCGGCGGCAGACCTCGAATATCTCGCCGGGGTCGGGCAGCCGGCCCTTGCCGGTGTCCACGCCGGTGAGCCGGCCGACCGCCGGTTCGATGACGACGGCACCGCGTCGGCGCAGGGTCGCCACGTTCTCCCGGGTGGCCGGGTGCTCCCACATCTCGGTGTGCATGGCGGGGGCGAAGACCACCGGGCATCGGGCGGTGAGCAGGGTGTTGGTGAGGAGGTCGTCGGCCAGGCCGTGCGCCGCCTTCGCCAGTATGTCCGCGGTGGCCGGGGCGACGACCACCAGGTCGGCGTGCTGCCCGATGCGGACGTGCGGCACCTCGTGGACGTCGTCCCAGACCTCGGTGGTGACCGGGTTCCCGGAGAGCGCGGACCAGGTGGCGGCGCCGACGAAGTGCAGTGCGGAGGCGGTGGGGACGACACGCACGTCGTGCCCCGACTCCGTCAGCCGCCTGAGCAGCTCACAGGCCTTGTAGGCGGCGATGCCGCCGGTGACGCCCAGAACGACCTTCGGCTTGTCCACGTCTCTCCGTCCCTCTCCGGTTGTCCGGCTCCCCGTGCGCGCCTCGGACGGGCGCACATCTCTCATGCTGCACCACCGCGGGGAACGGCCCCCACGCCCCCGACAAGACCACAGGCCCGGCAGCCGTGCTGCCGGGCCTGTGGAAAAGTCGGCTGAGAGTCGCTGATACGACGTTGCGACCGCAGTACCGAATGACCGTGCGACGGTGCGACTTACTGAGCGGGGCCTTCGACGGCCTCGGAGGTCAGCAGTCCCGCGTTGATCTCACGCAGGGCGATCGAGAGCGGCTTCTCGTGGACGTGGGTGTCGACGAGGGGACCGACGTACTCGAGGAGCCCTTCACCGAGCTGCGAGTAGTACGCGTTGATCTGGCGAGCCCGCTTGGCCGCGTAGATCACGAGGCTGTACTTCGAGTCCGTGGCCTCGAGAAGCTCGTCGATCGGCGGGTTGATGATGCCCTCGGGCGTGGAGATGGAAGAGGACACGCTCTACCTTCCGATGGATGGGAAAGATGGGTGCAGATGAGGTCTGCGTGATCGTGGGACGGCCGCTGGGGAAACGCTGACGATCACACGACGTTCATCAAGGCTAGCAGCTCGCGCGCCACGTCCTCGACGGAGGTGTTGACCAGGGTCGTGTCGAACTCCGGCTCGGCGGCCAGTTCGATCTTCGCGGCCTCCAGCCGACGCTCGACCACCTCGGGCGACTCGGTGCCCCTGCCCGTGAGCCGGCGCACCAGCTCCTCCCAGGAGGGCGGGGCCAGGAACACCAGCTGGGCCTCGGGCATGGACGTACGGACCTGCCGGGCGCCCTGGAGGTCGATCTCCAGGAGGACGGGCAGGCCCGACTCCAGGTGCTCCAGCACCGCCGCGCGGGGGGTGCCGTAGCGGTTGCCCGCGAACTCGGCCCACTCCAGCAGCTCGCCGTTGGCGATCAGCTTGTCCATCTCGTCGTCGGTGACGAAGAAGTAGTGGACCCCGTGCTGTTCCCCCGGGCGCGGCTTGCGGGTCGTCGCCGACACCGAGAGCCAGACCTCGGGGTGGGCCTTGCGCATATGGGCGACGACCGTGCTCTTGCCGACCCCCGAGGGGCCGGAGAGCACGGTCAGCCGCGGACGAGCGTCCGGGAGTACGGGGGTCGTCCCCCGGGGTGTTGCAGCCATACGGCGATTATTCCAGCAATCCCGGGATGCCCGGGACGCCGGTCCCGGGCCGCCCGGCACTCAGGAGCCGGTGCTGCCGAACTCGCGCTCCAGGGATGCGATCTGGTTGGAGCCGAGGCCACGCACCCGGCGGCTCTCCGAGATGCCCAGTCGCTCCATGATCTGCTTGGCGCGGACTTTGCCCACGCCCGGCAGGGACTCGAGCAGCGCGGAGACCTTCATCTTGCCGATGACGTCGTTCTCCTGGCCCTGCTTGATGACCTCGTGGAGGGAGGCACCGGAGTGCTTGAGTCGATTCTTGACCTCGGCCCGCTCCCGGCGAGCCGCGGCGGCCTTTTCGAGCGCGGCTGCGCGCTGTTCAGGGGTAAGGGGCGGAAGAGCCACGCCTACGTCACCTCGGATGTCGAACTGTCGGATACGGACCGGTGAGGAACCTGGTCGCCCCACACCTGGGAGCCACGGGCACCACACGCTTACCCGTTCACTCTCCGTCGGAGACTAGCGGCCAACTCCGTCAGAGTCAGCGAGAACAGCGGAAAAGTCCAGGTCAGCCTTGAGCGGAACAGGCATTTAGGGCTAATCGCCCCGGATTTGTCGCCGCATCCAGGCCTCGGCGGGCTCCTCCGTCCCTCGTCGGAGGCTCAGGCCGGTGTCACGGCCGCCCTGATCTCCTCCGCGAACCGCTCCGTGGCGTCACGCAGCGCGACCACATCGGCACCGTGGCGCAACACGCCCCGGCTCACGCTCGGCACGACGTTGCGCACCGCCTTCCCGAAGACCGCCGGGAGATCCGCCGCCGTGGCCCCCTGGGCTCCGATGCCGGGCGCGAGAAGCGGACCGTTGATGTCCAGGTCGTACGACGACAGGTCGCCGAGCGTCGCGCCGACCACCGCGCCGAAGGACCCCAGGGGCGCCTCCCCCGCGTTCTCGGCGGCCAGGTGGGCGAGCACGGTCGCCGCGACGCTGCGCCCGTCGGGACGCACCGCGTGCTGCACCTCACCGCCCTCCGGGTTGGAGGTCAGTGCCAGGACGAACAGTCCCGCGCCGTTCTCCCGGGCCGTCTCCACCGCCGGGCCCAGCGAGCCGTAGCCGAGGTAGGGGGAGACCGTCAGCGCGTCCGAGAACAGCGGGGAGCTCCGGTGCAGGAAGGACTCGGCGTAGGCCGCCATGGTCGAGCCGATGTCGCCGCGCTTGGCGTCCATGACCACCAGCGCGCCGGCCTCCCGCGCCTCGGCGACCGACCTCTCCAGTACCGCGATGCCGCGTGAGCCGAAGCGCTCGAAGAACGCGCTCTGCGGCTTGAGCACGGCGACCCGGTCCGCGACCGCCTCGACGACCGTGCGGCTGAACCGCTCCAGTCCGGCCACGTCGTCGTTCAGGCCCCATTCGGCGAGCAGGGAGGCGTGGGGGTCGATGCCGACGCACAGCGGGCCGCGCGCGTCCATGGCGCGGCGCAGGCGCACGCCGAAGGGGTCGAGTCCGCTCATGCCGTCTTCCTCACGTCGGCGCCCACCGCGTCGGCGAGCGTGCTGTACGGGCTGGTGCGCAGCCGCGCGGCGAGTCCCTTGTGGACGGCACGGCTCCAGAAAGGGCCCTCGTAGATGAGTGCGCTGTAGCCCTGGACCAGCGTGGCGCCGGCCAGGATGCGCTGCCAGGCGTCCTCGGCGTTCTCGATGCCGCCGACTCCGATCAGGGTGATCCGGTCCCCCACGCGCGCGTACAGGCGGCGCAGCACCTCCAGGGAGCGTGCCTTGAGCGGAGCACCGGACAGGCCCCCGGCCTCCGCGGCCAGGGCGGGCTCGGAGGCCAGGGAGAGCTCCGCGCGCGCGATGGTGGTGTTGGTGGCGATGATCCCGTCCAGGCCGAGTTCCACGGCGAGGTCGGCGACCGTGTCGATGTCCTCGTCGGCGAGATCGGGGGCGATCTTGACCAGCAGCGGCACCCGGCGGCCGGGGGCACTGCGGTCGGCGGCCTCGCGGACGGCGCTCAGCAGCGGGCGCAGCCGGTCCGCGGCCTGGAGGTCGCGCAGCCCCGGCGTGTTCGGGGAGGAGACGTTGACCACCAGGTAGTCGGCGTACGGTGCCAGCCGCTCGGCGGACTTCACGTAGTCCGCGACGGCCTCGTCCTCCGGTACCACCTTGGTCTTGCCGATGTTGACGCCCACCACGGTCCGGAAGACGGGTGTGCGGGAGGCCAGGCGGGCGGCGACGGCCAGCGAGCCCTCGTTGTTGAATCCCATGCGGTTGATCAGCGCCCGGTCCGGCACCAGCCGGAACAGCCGCTTCCCGGGGTTCCCGGGCTGCGGTTCCCCGGTCACCGTGCCGATCTCGACATGGTCGAAGCCGAGCATCGCCATCCCGTCGACGCCGACGGCGTTCTTGTCGAAGCCGGCGGCGAGTCCGAAGGGGCTGTGCAGACGCAGCCCGAACGCCTCGGTGCGCAGTTCCTTGATCCGGGGGGCGAGCACGGCGGCGACGAAGGTGCGCAGCACGGGGACGTCCGCGACGCGGCGGATCCAGCGGAAGGCCAGCCGGTGGGCCCGCTCCGGGTCCATGCGCTGGAAGATCAGACGGAAGAAGTACGTGTACATCGGGTGTCCTGTCCCAGGTGGTCCTCATGAAGAGGGGGACACCGTTGACGGTGTCCCCCTCCGGCGGCTCGGCCCTAGTCGCGGGCCGCTGTCAGATGGTGTGCGTGTTCCTGGAGCGAGCGGACGCCCACCTCGCCGCGGTTGAGGGCGTCGATGCCCTGGACCGCCGCGGCGAGCGCCTGGACCGTCGTCAGGCACGGCACGGACCGCGCCACCGCGGCCGTGCGGATGTCGTAGCCGTCGAGACGGCCGCCGGTGCCGTACGGCGTGTTGACGATGAGGTCGACCTCGCCGTCGTGGATCAGCTGGACGATGGTCTTCTCTCCGTTCGGACCGGTGCCCTCGGACTGCTTGCGCACCACGGTGGCGTTGATGCCGTTGCGCTTGAGGACCTCGGCGGTGCCGGAGGTGGCGAGCAGTTCGAAGCCGTGGGCGACCAGCTCACGCGCCGGGGAGATCATCAGGCGCTTGTCCCGGTTGGCGACCGAGATGAAGGCGCGGCCCCGGGTGGGCAGCGGCCCGTAGGCGCCGGCCTGCGACTTGGCGTAGGCCGTGCCGAAGACGGAGTCGATGCCCATGACCTCGCCGGTGGAGCGCATCTCCGGGCCGAGGACCGTGTCGACGCCGCGGCCGTGGATGTCGCGGAAGCGCGACCACGGCAGGACGGCCTCCTTGACGGAGATCGGCGCGTCCAGGGGCAGCGTGCCGCCGTCCCCCTGGGCGGGGAGCAGGCCCTCCGCGCGGAGTTCGGCGACGGTCGCGCCGAGGGAGATCCGGGCTGCCGCCTTGGCCAGCGGCACCGCGGTCGCCTTCGAGGTGAAGGGGACGGTGCGGGAGGCGCGCGGGTTGGCCTCCAGGACGTAGAGGATGTCGCCGGACAGCGCGAACTGGATGTTGATCAAACCGCGCACCCCGACCCCGCGTGCGATGCCCTCGGTGGAGGCGCGCAGCCGCTTGATGTCGAAGCCGCCGAGCGTGATCGGGGGCAGGGCGCACGCCGAGTCGCCGGAGTGGATGCCGGCCTCCTCGATGTGCTCCATGACACCGCCGAGGTAGAGCTCCTCACCGTCGTACAGCGCGTCGACGTCGATCTCGACCGCGTCGTCGAGGAACCGGTCGACCAGCACCGGCCGGGAGGGACTGATCTCGGTCGACTCGGCGATGTACGACTCCAGCCGGTTCTCGTCGTAGACGATCTCCATGCCGCGCCCGCCGAGCACGTAGGACGGGCGCACGAGGACCGGATAGCCGATCTCGTCGGCGATGGCCTTGGCCTCGGCGAAGGTGGTGGCGGTGCCGTGCTTGGGGGCCGGCAGGCCGGCCTCCGCCAGGACGCGGCCGAAGGCCCCCCGGTCCTCGGCGGCGTGGATGGCCTCGGGGGGCGTGCCGACGATCGGCACACCGTTGTCCTTCAGCGCCTGGGCCAGGCCCAGCGGGGTCTGGCCGCCGAGCTGGACGATCACACCCGCGATCGGTCCGGCCTGCTGCTCCGCGTGGACGATCTCCAGGACGTCCTCCAGGGTGAGCGGCTCGAAGTAGAGCCGGTCGGAGGTGTCGTAGTCGGTGGAGACCGTCTCCGGGTTGCAGTTGACCATCACGGTCTCGTACCCGGCGTCGCTCAGCGCGAAGGAGGCGTGGACGCAGGAGTAGTCGAACTCGATGCCCTGGCCGATGCGGTTCGGTCCGGAGCCCAGGATGATCACCGCGGGCTTCTCGCGCGGGGCGACCTCGGTCTCCTCGTCGTAGGAGGAGTAGAAGTACGGCGTGTCCGCGGCGAACTCGGCGGCGCAGGTGTCGACCGTCTTGTAGACCGGGCGGATGCCCAGTGCGTGCCGGACCTCGCGGACGACGTCCGCGCGCAGGCCGCGGATCTCGCTGATCTGCTCGTCGGAGAAGCCGTGCCGCTTGGCCTCGGCGAGCAGGTCCCGGGTCAGCTCGGGCGCCTCGGCGATCTCGTCGGCGATCTCCTTGAGGAGGAAGAGCTGGTCGACGAACCAGGGATCGATCTTGGTGGCGTCGAAGACCTCCTGGGGGGTGGCTCCCGCACGGATGGCCTGCATGACCGCGTTGATGCGTCCGTCGGTCGGGCGGATCGCCTCGTCGAGGCGGAGCGCCTTGTCCCCGGGGTCGCCCACGAAGGTGAACCGGCTGCCCTTCTTCTCCAGCGAACGCAGCGCCTTCTGCAGGGCCTCGGTGAAGTTGCGGCCGATCGCCATGGCCTCGCCGACCGACTTCATGGTGGTGGTGAGGGTGGAGTCGGCACTCGGGAACTTCTCGAAGGCGAACCGCGGGGCCTTGACGACGACGTAGTCGAGGGCCGGCTCGAAGGAGGCCGGGGTCTCCTTCGTGATGTCGTTGGGGATCTCGTCGAGGGTGTAGCCCACGGCGAGCTTCGCGGCGATCTTGGCGATCGGGAATCCGGTGGCCTTGGAGGCCAGTGCCGAGGAGCGCGACACGCGCGGGTTCATCTCGATGACGATGACGCGCCCGTCCTCGGGGTTCACCGCGAACTGGATGTTGCAGCCCCCGGTGTCGACGCCGACCTCGCGGATGACGGCGATGCCGATGTCCCGCAGGGTCTGGTACTCGCGGTCGGTCAGCGTCATCGCGGGCGCGACGGTGATCGAGTCGCCGGTGTGCACGCCCATGGGGTCGAAGTTCTCGATGGAGCAGACGACCACGACGTTGTCGTGCTTGTCGCGCATCAGCTCCAGCTCGTACTCCTTCCAGCCGAGGATGGACTCCTCCAGGAGCACCTCGGTGGTCGGCGACAGGGTCAGGCCCTGTCCGGCGATGCGGCGCAGCTCGTCCTCGTCGTGGGCGAAGCCGGAACCGGCGCCGCCCATGGTGAAGGACGGGCGGACGACGACGGGGTAGCCGCCGAGCTCCTCGACGCCCTTGAGGACGTCGTCCATGGAGTGGCAGATGTAGGACCGGGCGGACTCGCCGTGTCCGATCTTCTTGCGGACCTCCTCCACGACCTCCTTGAACAGGTCGCGGTCCTCGCCCTTGTGGATGGCCTCCACGTTGGCGCCGATCAGCTCGACGCCGTACTTCTCCAGGACGCCGTTCTCGTGCAGGGAGATCGCGGTGTTCAGGGCCGTCTGGCCGCCCAGGGTGGGCAGCAGGGCGTCCGGCTGCTCCTTGGCGATGATCTTCTCGACGAACTCCGGGGTGATCGGTTCGACGTAGGTGGCGTCGGCGATCTCCGGGTCGGTCATGATCGTCGCCGGGTTGGAGTTGACCAGGATGACGCGCAGGCCCTCGGCCTTCAGCACCCGGCACGCCTGGGTGCCGGAGTAGTCGAACTCGGCGGCCTGGCCGATGACGATCGGGCCGGAGCCGATGACCAGGACGGACTGGATATCGGTGCGCTTAGGCACGCTGGCCCTCCATCAGGGATACGAAGCGGTCGAACAGGTAGGCGGCGTCGTGCGGGCCCGCTGCCGCTTCCGGGTGGTACTGGACGCTGAAGGCCGGCCGGTCGAGCAGGCGGAGTCCCTCCACCACGTTGTCGTTGAGGCAGACGTGGGACACCTCCACCCGTCCGAACGGGGTCTCGGAGACCTTGTCGAGCGGGGCGTCGACGGCGAAGCCGTGGTTGTGCGAGGTGACCTCGACCTTGCCGGTCGCACGGTCCTGCACCGGCTGGTTGATGCCTCGGTGGCCGTACTTCAGCTTGTAGGTGCCGAAGCCGAGGGCGCGGCCGAGGATCTGGTTGCCGAAGCAGATCCCGAAGAGCGGGGTGCCGCGCTCCAGGACGCCCCTCATCACGGAGACGGGGTGGTCGGCGGTGGCGGGGTCGCCGGGGCCGTTGGAGAAGAACACCCCGTCGGGGTTGACGGCGTAGACGTCGTCGAGGGTGGCGTTCGCGGGCAGGACGTGCACCTCGATGCCGCGCTGTGTCATGCGCTGGGCGGTCATGCCCTTGATGCCGAGGTCGATCGCGGCGACGGTGAACTTCGCTGCACCGACCGGGACGGCCTCGCCGTCGGGGCCGACGGCGGGGACGACGTACGGCTCGGTGGTGGCGACCTCGGCGGCGAGGTCGGCGCCCTTCATCTCGGGGGCTTCCCGCACGTCGGCCAGCAGCGCGGCGTCGTCCCGTACGGCGTCGCCACTGAAGATGCCGACGCGCATGGCGCCCCGTTCCCGCAGGTGCCGGGTCAGCGCGCGGGTGTCGATGCCGCTGATGCCGACGACGCCCTGGGCGGCGAGCTCCTCGTCCAGGGCACGGCGGGAGCGCCAGTTGGACGGCACGCGCGCGGGGTCGCGCACGACGTAGCCGGCGACCCAGATCCGCTGGGACTCGGGGTCGTCGTCGTTGACTCCGGTGTTGCCGACGTGCGGCGTGGTCATCACGACGACCTGGCGGTGGTAGGACGGGTCGGTGAGGGTCTCCTGGTAGCCGGTCATCCCGGTGGAGAACACCGCTTCGCCGAAGGTCTCCCCCACCGCCCCGTAGGCACGGCCGCGGAAGACCCGGCCGTCCTCCAGGACGAGTACGGCGGGAAGCACCTTCTTGCGAGAGGTGGTTCCCCGGGTGGAGGTTGTCATCGTTCGGCGCCTTCCGTCGTGACGTTCGTCTTGCTCATGGAGTTGATGGCCGGGACCCACTCGTTGTGGTCGGCCGCGTGGTCGAAGCGGAAGCCGGAGTCGATCAGCCGCTCGCCGTGTGCCCAGGTGACGACGAGCAGGCCGCCCTCGGTGAGCACTTTGCCGGCGATGCCCTTGTCGAGCCGGGCCCCGCGCAGCGCGTCGGCCGGGACGAAGAAGTCGCCGGCTCCGGGGCGTACGACGTCCAGGCCCGCGTCGGTGAGGGTGAGCTCCACCCGGCTGCGGGTGCCCAGGCCGTGCGCCACGATGCGGTCGAGCCACTGACCGGCGGTGGTGGAGCCGTGGTAGCGGCCGCTCGCGCTCAGTTTCGCCGGGCCGGGGTCGTCCGGGGTCGTGGGCAGCCCGGGGAGGTCGCCCTGGAGGGTGCCGCGCCACTTCCAGCCCTCGCGCATCAGCCAGTAGACGAGCACGACGAAGAGCGCGAGTCCGACGACCCAGCCGATCCTGGCCGCCCAGTCGGTCACTTCCGCCGATCGTTTCTCGGCGGCCAGCAGGATTACAGGTGTCACGTGAGCTTCCCGTCGACGAGCGTGGCCGTGCCCCGGAGCCAGGTGTGCGTGACACGGCCCGGCAGCTCGCGGCCCTCGTACGGGGTGTTGCGGCTGCGCGAGGCGAAGCCCGCGGGGTCCACGGAACCACGGTATGCCGTGTCGACGAGGGTGAGGTTGGCGGGCTCACCCACCGAGACGGGACGGCCGTGACCCTCGGCCCGTCCGATGCGCGCGGGGGCGAAGGACATCCGGTCGGCCACGCCGGCCCAGTCCAGCAGGCCCGTGTCGACCATCGTCTCCTGGACCACCGACACCGCGGTCTCCAGGCCGACCATGCCCATGGCCGCGGCCGCCCACTCGCAGTCCTTGTCCTCGTGCGGGTGCGGGGCGTGGTCGGTGGCGACGATGTCGATCGTGCCGTCGGCGAGCGCCTCGCGCAGCGCCAGGACGTCCCGCTCGGTGCGCAGCGGCGGGTTGACCTTGTAGACCGGGTTGTAGGTGCGCACCAGTTCGTCGGTGAGGAGCAGGTGGTGCGGGGTGACCTCGGCGGTGACGCGGATGCCGCGGGCCTTGGCCCAGCGCACGATCTCGACGCTGCCCGCCGTCGACAGGTGGCAGATGTGGACGCGGGAACCGACGTGCTCGGCGAGCAGGACGTCCCGGGCGATGATCGCCTCCTCGGCGACGGCCGGCCAGCCGCCCAGACCCAGCTCGGCGGAGACGACGCCCTCGTTCATCTGGGCGCCCTCGGTCAGCCGGGGTTCCTGCGCGTGCTGGGCGACGACGCCGTCGAAGGCCTTCACGTACTCCAGTGCGCGCCGCATGATCACGGCGTCGTGGACGCACTTGCCGTCGTCGGAGAAGACGGTGACACCGGCCGCGGACTCGTGCATGGCGCCCAGTTCGGCGAGCGTGCCGCCCTCCAGGCCGACGGTGACGGCGCCGATGGGCCGTACGTCGCAGTAGCCGTGCTCCTTGCCGAGCCGCCAGACCTGCTCGACGACGCCGGCGGTGTCGGCGACCGGGAAGGTGTTGGCCATGGCGAACACGGCGGTGTAGCCGCCGCTCGCCGCCGCGCGGGTGCCGGTCAGCACGGTCTCGGAGTCCTCGCGGCCCGGCTCGCGCAGATGGGTGTGCAGGTCGACCAGGCCGGGCAGCAGCACCTTGCCGGCAGCCTCGACGACCTCGGCGCCCTCGACGGTCCCGGCGCTCAGCCCGGTGCCGACGGCCGCGACGGTCCCGCCGTCGATCAGCACGTCCTGCGGGTCGCCGCCGAGCACCTTCGCACCGCGGATCAGGGTCTTGCTCATGGTGTTACTTCTCCTCCGTGGTGCGGGTGAGGGCGGGTTCGTTGCCCCCGAGCAGCAGGTACAGGACGGCCATCCGGATGGAGACCCCGTTGGTGACCTGCTCGACGACGGTGCAGCGGCCGGAGTCGGCCACCTCGGCGGTGATCTCCATCCCGCGGACCATGGGGCCGGGGTGCATCACGATCGCGTGCTCGGGCATCCGCCGCATGCGCTCGCCGTCGAGGCCGTAGCGCCGTGAGTACTCGCGCTCGGTCGGGAAGAACGCGGCCTTCATGCGCTCGCGCTGCACGCGCAGCATCATCACGGCGTCGGACTTGGGCAGGGTGCGGTCGAGGTCGTAGGAGACCTCGCAGGGCCAGGACTCGATGCCGACCGGCAGCAGGGTCGGCGGGGCGACGAGGGTGACCTCGGCCCCGAGGGTGTGCAGCAGGTCGACGTTGGAGCGGGCGACCCGGCTGTGCAGGACGTCGCCGACGATCGTGATGCGCCGGCCGGCGAGGTCCCGGCCGATGCCGGCGTCCGGGCCGACGAGCCGGCGCCGCATGGTGAAGGCGTCGAGCAGGGCCTGGGTGGGGTGCTGGTGCGTGCCGTCACCGGCGTTGATGACGTGCGCGTCGATCCAGCCGGAGGTGGCCAGCCGGTACGGGGCCCCCGAGGCGCCGTGCCGGATGACGACGGCGTCGACCCCCATGGCTTCCAAGGTCTGTGCGGTGTCCTTGAGGGACTCCCCCTTGGAGACGCTGGAGCCCTTGGCGGTGAAGTTGATGACGTCCGCGGAGAGCCGCTTCTCGGCGGCCTCGAAGGAGATCCGGGTCCGGGTGGAGTCCTCGAAGAAGAGGTTGACGACGGTCCGGCCGCGCAGGGTCGGCAGTTTTTTGATCGGCCGGTCGGCGACCCGGGCCATCTCCTCGGCGGTGTCGAGGATCAGGACGGCGTCGTCACGGGTGAGGTCGGCGGCCGAGATGAGATGACGGTGCATCTGTCAGGCTCCGTAGGGCGGTTCAATCGGAAGAACGGGAGAATCCGGGCACCCGGAGGCGTGGAGGCGCCCCGGGCCGGCGCACGCCGACGACGTGCGCCCGGATCGCTACGGGGAGGGCCGCTTGGCGCCGAGCAGTACGGTGTCGCGACCGTCCTCCTCGGCGAGCAGGACCTTGACCGTCTCCCGCAACGACGTGGGGAGGTTCTTGCCGACGTAGTCGGCACGGATGGGCAGTTCGCGGTGGCCGCGGTCGACGAGGACGGCGAGCTGCACCGCACGGGGGCGCCCGATGTCGTTCAGCGCGTCGAGGGCGGCGCGGATGGTGCGCCCGGAGAAGAGCACGTCGTCGACGAGGACGACCAGGCGGCCGTCGATGCCGTCACCGGGGATCTCGGTGCGGGCCAGCGCGCGCGGCGGGTGCATGCGCAGGTCGTCGCGGTACATGGTGATGTCGAGCGAGCCGACCGGGACCTTGCGTTCGGTGACCTGCTCGAGCTTGGCGGCGAGCCGCTGGGCGAGGAAGACGCCCCGGGTCGGGATGCCGAGGAGAACCACGTCGTCGGCGCCCTTGGCGCGCTCGACGATCTCGTGGGCGATGCGGGTCAGTACCCGCGCGATGTCGGGGCCCTCGAGAACGGGCCGCGCATCGACGTGCGTGTCCATGTGAACGGACCTCCTTCTCCGCCTCACGGGACGGACTTTAAAGGACGTCGGAATTGCGCCGCCCACGTTATCAGGTCGGCAGCGACACCCCTGTTCACTCCTTCGCCCGCCGCCCCCTCACCCCCCTGGCGCAACCGGTCCGGCGTAGCACGGAAGAGTCGGTGTGGACCATTCGGCTTGACGGGCGAGAGTAACTCTGCGTAACCTCACAGTGAGTTACCAGCCGCGCGGCCTGGAAACATGCCAGCCGCGTCGACACAGTGCCGGGGAGCTATATGTCCAGCGAATACGCCAAACAGCTCGGGGCCAAGCTCCGAGCGATCCGCACCCAGCAGGGCCTTTCCCTCCACGGCGTCGAGGAGAAGTCCCAGGGCCGCTGGAAGGCGGTCGTGGTCGGTTCGTACGAGCGCGGCGACCGCGCCGTGACCGTGCAGCGTCTTGCCGAACTGGCGGACTTCTACGGCGTTCCGGTGCAGGAGCTCCTTCCCGGCACCACTCCGGGCGGAGCCGCCGAGCCGCCGCCCAAGCTGGTCCTCGACCTGGAGCGGCTGGCCACGGTGCCGCCGGAGAAGGCGGGCCCGCTGCAGCGGTACGCGGCGACGATCCAGTCCCAGCGCGGCGACTACAACGGCAAGGTGCTCTCGATCCGTCAGGACGACCTGCGCACCCTCTCCGTGATCTACGACCAGTCCCCCTCGGTTCTCACCGAGCAGCTGATCAGCTGGGGCGTCCTGGACGCGGACGCGCGCCGTGCGGTCGCCTCGCACGACGAGGGCTGATCACGGAGCGCTCCGAGGGTTGAGCAGAAACGTACCGCCGGGGTGGCCCGAACCTGTGAGGTTCGGGCAACCCCGGCGGTCTTCGTCCGGCCGACCCGTCATCCCCGTCGTCCGCCCCGTCCCCCCACCGGGGCCCGGGGCACCGAGTACGCCGGAGGGCCCGCAGCGGTCGTGCTGCGGGCCCTCCGGCGTGTCTGTGCCGACGCGGGTACCTGCCGGGCGCCTGTACCGGTCCCTGTCCCGGTGGCGGCGCCCGCTCAGATCTCGTCGCGGCGCAGCGAGGGCTTGAGTTCCTTGAGCCGGCCGAGGAGGCCGTTGATGAACGAGGGCGACTCGTCCGTGGAGAACTCCTTCGCCAGCTGCACCATCTCGTCGAGGACGACGGCGTCCGGGGTCTCGTCGACCCAGATCAGCTCGTACGCGCCGAGACGCAGGAGGTTGCGGTCGACGACCGGCATCCGGTCCAGCGTCCAGCCGACCGAGTACTGGGCGATCAGTTCGTCGATGCGCGTCGCGTGCTCCGCGTAGCCCTCGACCAGTTGCATCGTGTACTCGCTCACCGGCGGCTGCCGGGTGTCGGAGTGGGAATGCCGGACCCAGTCCGCGAGGACCGTCAGAACGTCGGCGCCGCGCTGGTCACCCTCGAAGAGGATCTGGAAGGCGCGCTTGCGGGCCGTGTTGCGGGCAGCCACGGTTAGCTGGTCACCCGGCCGAGGTAGTCGCTGGTGCGCGTGTCGACCTTGATCTTCTCACCGGTGGTGATGAAGAGGGGGACCTGGATCTGGTGACCGGTCTCCAGCGTGGCCGGCTTGTTGCCGCCGGTGGAGCGGTCGCCCTGGACGCCCGGCTCGGTCTCGGCGACGGTCAGCTCGACGGCGGCCGGCAGCTCGACGAAGAGCACCTCGCCCTCGTGCTGGGCCACGGTGGCCTCGAAACCCTCGACGAGGAAGTGGGCGGCGTCACCGACGACCTTGCGGTCGATGTGCATCTGGTCGTAGGTCTCCATGTCCATGAAGACGAAGTAGTCGCCGTCCATGTAGGAGAACTGCATGTCCCGCTTGTCGACGGTGGCCGTGTCGACCTTCACGCCGGCGTTGAAGGTCTTGTCGACGGTCTTGCCGGAGAGCACGTTCTTGAGCTTGGTACGCACAAAGGCCGGGCCCTTGCCGGGCTTGACGTGCTGGAACTCGACTACGGACCAGAGCTGGCCGCCTTCGAGCTTGAGCACCATGCCGTTCTTGAGGTCGTTCGTGGAAGCCACGTTGCGGAATCTCCTGGACTGACGTGAGACGACCCGGGGCCGGCACTCGGCGCGAGGCTAGAGCGCCAGCAGCTCCTTGGTCGTGATGGTGAGTAGCTCGGGTCCGCCGTCCGCCTCGGGGCGTACGACGAGCGTGTCATCGATCCGGACACCGCCCCGGCCCGGGAGGTGAACCCCTGGTTCGACGGTGACCGGCACACAAGCGTCCAGTTTACCCATGGCCGCCGGGGTCATCTGCGGGTCCTCGTCGATTTCGAGTCCGACTCCGTGTCCGGTGACGTCCGGAAGGGCCTCGGCGTACCCGGCCCCGTTCAGCACCTGACGGGCCGCGCGGTCCACGTCACGGCAGGCGGCGCCGGGTACGAGGGACTCCCGTCCGGCCCGCTGAGCGGCGAAGACGAGGTCGTACAGCTCGATCTGCCAGTCCGCGGGGGTGGTGCCGATGACGAACGTACGGCCGATCGCACAGCGGTAACCGCGGTAGGCGGCGCCGAGACAGACGGAGAGGAAGTCGCCCTCCTCCACCCGCCGGTCCGTGGGCCGGTGACCGGGCCGCCCGGAGTTCGGGCCGGTGGCGACGGCGGTGGCGAAGGCGGGGCCGTCGGCACCGTGGTCGACCAGCCGGCGCTCCAGCTCCAGCGCGAGATGCCGCTCGGTACGGCCGACGAGGATCGACTCCAGCAGCTCGCCCAGGGCCTGGTCGGCGATCTCCGCGCCGATGCGCAGGCAGGAGATCTCCTCCTCGTCCTTGACCACCCGGAGCTGCTCGACCGCCGCTCCGACATCGGCCAGACGCAGCCCGGGAGCGGCCGAGCCGAGGGCGCGGTGCCGGGTCACGGTGAGGTGGTGCTCCTCGACGGCCAGGGAGTCGGCGCCCTGGGCGGCGGCGAGACCGGCGGCCAGGGCGGCCGGGTCGCCGCCGGCCCTCGGCACGACGTGAACACGCAGCGCCTCGTCGGGCCGGGTCTGCGGGAAGCGGTCGTCGAGGGGCGCGGCGCACACCAGCAGGTCCTCGGCCGGGCCCAGCAGCAGCACGGTGTCCTCGGGAACGGCGCCCGCGAGATAGCGGACATTGGCGGGCCGGGACACCAGCGCCGCCGCGCTGCCGCCCGCGTTGCAGCACTCTCTCAGCCGCGTCCGGCGGACCGCGTACACCTCAGACATGACCCGAGCCTATGAGCGATGGCCGGATACCGCCGGTCGAGAGGTCCGAGTGGGCGGGCCGGCCCGGGGGCGGCGGCGCCGTGGGCGGGATTCACCAGGCCGGAGGGCTGGCGATGGACCGGGCCAGGACGTCGTCCAGGATCGCGGCCGTCTCCGGTATGCCGAGCTGGGAGTTGTCGATGATCGGGAGGCCCGAGCCGTACCAGCCGGCCATGCGGCCGTGGATGCGGGCGACCTCCTCGTCGCCGAGGCGGCGGTTGCCGGACCGCTCCGCGTTGCGTTCCAGGACGACGTCCAGGCCCGGCAGCAGGACGACGGGCAGCAGGCCCGGCCCCACATGCCGTTTCCAGCCGCCGAGGCCGACGACGGGGCGATCGGGGAAGACGGCGTCGTCGAGGATGCAGGAGATGCCGTTGGCGAGGAAGTTGCGCGCGGCGAAGCCACAGGTGCGGCGGGCCAGCCGGTACTGCGCCTCCGAGTGGTCGTTCCACCCGGTCTGCGGGTCGGCGAAGCCCGACCGCACCCACTCCCGTACGTCGTCCAGGCTGATGTGCGCGGTCGGCACCCGGCGGTGGTCCGCCCAGTACTTGGCGACACTGGTCTTCCCCGCTCCCGCCGGGCCTATGAGCAGCACCGCGAGGGTCGTACCGGCCGGGTCGGGGGCCGCGGGGGCCTGCGGGGCGCTGGGCACGGCCACGGGGCCGCCGGGCGGCAGCGGCACATGACCGGTGGCGTCCGGTGGCGGAACCGAGGGATGTCCGGTCTGCGGAACGCCTGCGGGGCGGGGCGCCGGCCCGGGCGGGGGCGCGGGGTACCCCTGAGCCGGAGGGGCCGGAGGGGCCGAAGGTGGTGGGGGCACCTGGGCGGGCCCCTGGTGCGCTCCCGGGTGGTGTGCGGCCGGTGACCAGCCGTCGGCCGGTCCGTGCCCCGGTCGGTGGGGCGGCGGCAGCGGAGAACCCACTGCGTGCTGCATCCGGTGCCACTCCGTCTCGGTCTGCTGGGCGCGGTTCACTCGCCACAGGCGACAAGCACTGAAGGCAGGGTGGGTCCCCGCTCTCCCCCACCCTAGAGCGTCGGGGTGGCTGTTCGAACGATACGGCCCACTGCCGTTGTCGGATGAACGGTCGGGGGCGTCCCCGAGTGCCCCGATCGCCGGGCCGAACGTCCCGTCGATCGGGGCCGGGGTCTGCTCCGGGTCTGCTCCGAGGGCTACTCCCCCACTTCTCCGTAAGCGGCGAGCAGCACCGCCGGGTCCGGGCCCTCCAGCACGGTGGGCCGGGCGAGACCGTCGAGGACGATGAAGCGCAGCAGGTCGCCGCGGGACTTCTTGTCGACCTTCATGGTCTCCAGCAGCTTGGGCCACTGGTCGTAGCGGTAGTGCAGGGGCAGCCCCACCGACTCGAGGACGGCGCGGTGCCGGTCGGCGGTGGCGTCGTCCAGACGGCCGGCGAGTCGGCCGAGCTCGGCAGCGAAGTGCATGCCCACCGACACCGCCGCGCCGTGGCGCCACTTGTAGCGCTCGTTCTTCTCGATGGCGTGACCGAGGGTGTGCCCGTAGTTGAGGATCTCCCGGCGGCCCGCCTCCTTCAGGTCGGAGGAGACGACCTCGGCCTTGACCCGGATCGAGCGCTCGATGAGCTCGGCGGTGTGCGGGCCCGCCGGGGTGCGGGCTGCCTGGGGGTCGGCCTCGATGAGGTCCAGGATCACCGGGTCGGCGATGAAGCCGGCCTTGATGACCTCCGCCAGTCCGGAGACGTAGTCGTTGACCTGGAGGGAGTCCAGGGCGGCGAGGTCGCACAGCACACCGGCGGGCGGGTGGAAGGCGCCCACCAGGTTCTTGCCCTCGGCGGTGTTGATGCCCGTCTTGCCCCCGACGGCCGCGTCCACCATGGCCAGCACCGTGGTCGGGACCGCGATCCAGCGCACCCCACGCAGCCAGGTCGCGGCCACGAAACCGGCCAGGTCGGTGCTGGCGCCGCCGCCCACGCCGACGATGACGTCGGTGCGGGTGAACCCGGACTGGCCGAGCGCCTTCCAGCAGTACGCGGCGACCTCGGCCGTCTTGGCCTCCTCCGCATTGGGCACCTGGATGGCGATGGCCTCGTAGCCCTGCTCGGCGAGGTCGGCGCGGAGCACGTCGCCGGTCTCGGCGAGCGCCTCGGGGTGCACGATCGCAACCCGCTTGGCCTTGTCCCCGATCAACCCGCCGAGCTCGCCCAGGAGCTGACGGCCCACCAGGACCTCGTACGGGTCGGTGCCCGCGGTGCCGCCGACGTGGATCCGCGTCACTGCCTCGCTGCTCATGCTTGCTTCATCTCCAGTGCGTCCAGGGCGGAGCGGGTGACTTCTTCCGGCGTGCGGCCGTCCGTGGCCACGACGGCCGTCGCGGCCTCCTCGTACAGATGGCGCCGGGCCTCCATCAGCTCGCGCCACTGCTTGCGCGGATTGACCGCGAGCAGGGGGCGGGCGGCGTTGAGCCCGGTGCGCTTGACCGCCTCCTCGACGTCCATCGACAGATAGACGACCCGCCCCCCGGCGAGCAGCGCGCGCGTGTCGGCGTCGAGGACGGCGCCGCCGCCCAGGGCCAGGACGCCCTCGTGCTCGGCGAGCGCGGTGCGCACCGCCTGCTTCTCGAGCGCGCGGAAGGCGGACTCGCCCTCGTCCACGAAGATCTCGGCGATGCTGCGGCCCTGCGCCGCGACGATGTCGTCGTCGGTGTCCCGGTAGCCGACGCCCAGCCGCTCGGCCAGCAGCCGCCCGACGGTGGACTTGCCCACGCCCATCGGGCCCACCAGCACGATCAGCGGGGTCACCGGACGGCCAGGTTCTCGAGGTAGGACGTCACGTTGCGGCGGGTCTCGGTGACGCTGTCGCCGCCGAACTTCTCCGCGACCGCGTCCGCGAGGACCAGTGCCACCATGGCCTCGGCGACGATGCCGGCCGCCGGCACGGCGCACACGTCGGAGCGCTGGTGGTGGGCGGCGGCCTCCTCGCCGGTGGCGACGTCCACCGTCTTCAGCGCCCGCGGCACGGTCGCGATGGGCTTCATCGCGGCCCGCACCCGCAGCAGTTCACCGGTGGTCAGGCCGCCCTCGGTGCCGCCGGAGCGGCCCGAGGCGCGCCGGATGCCCTCGTCGGTGGGGACGATCTCGTCGTGCGCCTTGGAACCGGGCACCCGGGCCAGGTCGAAGCCGTCGCCGACCTCGACGCCCTTGATCGCCTGGATGCCCATGAGGGCGGCGGCCAGCCGGGCGTCGAGGCGCCGGTCCCAGTGCACGTGCGAGCCCAGCCCGACGGGGACGCCGTACGCCAGCACCTCGACCACGCCGCCGAGGGTGTCGCCGTCCTTGTGGGCCTGGTCGATCTCGGCGACCATCGCCTCCGAGGCGCCCGCGTCCAGGCAGCGCACCGGGTCCGCGTCCAGCTTCTCCACGTCGGCCGGGGTCGGGTACACCCCGTAGGGCGCCTTGGCGGCGGCCAGCTCCACCACGTGGGAGACGATCTCGATGCCGGCCGTCTCCTTCAGGTACGACCGGGCCACCGCGCCCAGTGCCACGCGGGCCGCGGTCTCGCGCGCGGAGGCCCGCTCCAGGATCGGCCGGGCCTCGTCGAAGCCGTACTTCTGCATGCCGGCGAGGTCCGCGTGGCCGGGGCGCGGGCGGGTCAACGGGGCGTTGCGGGCGAGGCCGGCCAGGACCTCGGGGTCGACCGGGTCGGCCGCCATGACCTGCTCCCACTTCGGCCACTCGGTGTTGCCCACCATGACCGCGACCGGGGAACCGAGGGTGAGGCCGTGCCGGACGCCGCCGAGGAAGGTGACCTCGTCCCGCTCGAACTTCATCCGGGCACCGCGACCGTAGCCCAGCCGCCGCCTCGCGAGATGGTCCGCCACCATGTCCGTGGTGATCGGTACGCCGGCGGGAAGACCCTCCAGCGTCGCGACGAGTGCGGGGCCGTGGGACTCCCCCGCGGTCAGCCAGCGCAACCTGCTCAACGGTGCTCCTCGGTGCTCGCGCCCTGGTACTGCTCTGCGCACGCGCGTCCTCGCGTACGGCTACGGCGCGACGGGGTGCGCGGCCCCGGCCCGCCGTTTCCGATCCTCCCACGTCCGGGCGGTGCATCCGGCCGCCGGTCCATCAGACGGACGGGCTGCGCAGGCGCCGGGGAATCGGGCCGGGCCTGTGCCCCGGGCTGCCGCTGCGTCCGCTGCGGCCGAACATGGGCTCCGAGGAGGCCGCCCCGCGTCCCTGCCCGTTTTCGGCCGCCTGCGGAACCGGGACGGGAGCCTATCGGGCCGCGAGAGCGCGCTCGCCTGCTTCTCGCATGACGGCCAGCGGGGCCGGGGCGCGTCCCGTCATCTGCTCGACCTGGAGCACCGCCTGGTGCACCAGCAGGTCGAGCCCACCGATCACGGCGCCGCCGTACGCCGACCAGCGGGTTGCGAGGGCGGTCGGCCAGGGGTCGTAGAGCACGTCGAAGAGGGCCGCGGGGCGTTCCGGTACGGCTCGGGCGAGGGTGTCGGTGACGCCCGCCGGGGTAGTGGCGATCACCAACGGAGCGTGCAGGGCCTGATCGGCGTCGTCCCAGTCGGCGATGCGCACCGCGACGCCGAGCCGCTCGGCCCACTGCCTCATCTCGGCGGCGCGGGCCGCGCTGCGGACGTAGACGGAGACCTCGCCCGTGCAGATCCGCGCCAGCGCGGCCAGCGCGGACGAGGCGGTGGCTCCGGCGCCGAGGACGGCCGCGGTGTCCACCTTCTCGATGCCGTGCTCGCGCAGGGCGGCGACCATGCCGGGGATGTCGGTGTTGTCACCGGTCCGGCGGCCGTCCTCGGCGAACACGACGGTGTTGACCGCGTCGACCGAGGCCGCGGTCCGGCTGATGCCGTCCAGCAACGGGATCACTGCCCGTTTCAACGGCATGGTCAGCGACAGCCCGGCCCACTCGCGTCCGAGCGTCTCGAAGAAGCCCGGCAGCGCCTGCTCGTCGACCTCGAAACGGTCGTACGTCCAGTCCCTCAGCCCCAGTTCCGCGTACGCGGCACGGTGCAGCACCGGGGAGAGGGAGTGGGCGATCGGGGAGCCGAGGACCGCGGCACGGCGGGGTGCGGTCATCAGTTCTTCCTCGACTCGTTCCACTTTTCGACCAGCTTCGCGTGCTCGGCGTTGGTCTTGGTGAACTCGCTGGTCTTGCCGTCGAGCGAGATGAAGTAGTACCAGCCGCCGTTCGTCGGGGCGAGCGCGCCCTTGATGGCGTCCTCGCCGGGGTTGCTGATCGGTCCGGGCGGCAGGCCCTTGTAGAAGTACGTGTTGTACGGGTTGTCGTAGTTCCTGAGCTCGCTGAGGCTCAGGTCTATCTTGCTCTGGTTCTTGACGTAGTTGTAGGTGGAGTCGAACTCCAGCATGCCGTTGGTCTCGGTGTTGCCCGGCTTGAGCCGGTTGTAAATGACCTCGGACATCTTGCGGAAGTCACTGTGGCTGGTGCCCTCGGCCTGGACGAGGCTCGCCACGGTGACCAGCTGCCACGGGTCCTCGAGACCGAGGCTCTCGGCCTTCTTCTCGACTCCGAGCTTCTCGTAGGTGGCGGTGGCCTGCTCGACCATGCCCTTCAGCACGTCCTCGGGCGTCTGCCCCTCGGACACGCCATAGCTGGAGGGGAACAGGAACCCTTCCAGGGGGTCCTTGACGTCCTCGTGGTTCACCGCCCAGTCGGGCAGGCCGAGCTTCTCCCAGTCATTCTTGGCGACCTTCGCGGTGGTCCCGTCCTCGACCTTGAGGCGTGTGTCGATGAGCTTGTAGATCTCGGCGTTGCGCTTGCCCTCGGCGATGATCAGGTTGCTGCGGCTCTTCGGGCTGAGCATGAGCTCGACGGCGGCGTCGGCCGACATCTCCTTCTCGAGCGTGTAGACGCCGTCCTGGATCGTGCCGCCGTTCGGGTTGCCCTGCTGAGCCGCAACGAAGGCGTCGACGCTCTTGACCACGCCTTCCTTCTTGAGTACCTGGCCGATGGCGTATCCGCCCGCCCCCTTGGGGATCGTGACGGTGACCTGCTCGCCGTTCCCGTCGCCCGCGAAGTCCGGGGCACTGCCGAAACGATCCTGGACGAACTGCCAGCCGAAGTAGCTCACACCGGCCAGACCGCCGCCGAGGACCAGCACCACCACGAGGCAGGCGGATCCGTTGCGCCGCTTCTTCTCCCTGACACCCTTCCCGCCCTTGCCCCGGCGCTCACCGCGACCGCGACGAGCGCCCGGATCGCCGTCACCGTCCTCGTCGTCATCGTCGGCGCCCGAGAAGAAGGCGTGTTCTCCCTGGTCGGGCCCGGGGTCCCAGTCGGTGTCCGGCTCCGGGTCCGCCTCCCGCTCCGGCCGCCGCTCGGGCTCGGTGTTCCGGTGAGCCGGGGGCTCCGGCGGCGGATAGGCCTCCGGTGTGCCGTAGTGGTCGGACTGCTGGGCGCCGTACGCACCGCCCTGCTGCCCGTACGGGTCCGTCGGATCGGCCGCCGCGTACGGGTCCTGCGGCTGGGCGCCGTTGTGCCAGCCGCCGGTGTCGTACGGCTGCTGGTCGGGATGCTGCATCTGCTGGGGGGCGTACTGCTGGTCGTACTGCTGCTGGTCGTACTGCTGCTGGTCGTACTGCTGCTGGTCGTACTGCTGCTGGTCGTGCTGCGGGTACTGCTGCTGGCCGTATCCGCCCTGCTCGGCGCTGCCCCAGTCGCCGTACTGCTGCTGCGGGTAATGCTGCGCTTGGCCCTCGTAGGGGGACTGCTGACCCGGCTGGGCCTGCTGGGCATGCTGCCCGGTCCACCCGCCGTCGCCGTACAACGGGTCGTCCGGGTGCCACGG
Source organism: Streptomyces sp. NPDC050388 (assembly GCF_040655635.1). Classification (NCBI taxonomy): domain Bacteria; kingdom Bacillati; phylum Actinomycetota; class Actinomycetes; order Kitasatosporales; family Streptomycetaceae; genus Streptomyces; species Streptomyces sp. NPDC050388. The sequence continues at coordinate 19,485 of NZ_JBFAKH010000037.1, read as the reverse complement.
TTCGGAGCCTTGGCCCCGGCCATACTCAGTCATCGATCCCCTAGAGCCGCGAGGCGGCGGTCGCGCGGCTGTGGGGGCGCCGGCACCCGTCCCGCCTCTCTCTGTGCGGTGGCTGTTCGAACGCCACCGCATCGCGCGGAACGTTACCGTACCGCGATCAGATGACCACTTCGACGCCCTCACCGGGTGGGTTGCCTGACACCCGTTCGGATTCGAGTGCCTGCTGGAGGATGATCACCGCGGCGGCCTGGTCGATGACGGAGCGTCCCTTCTTGGACTTCACGCCCGAGGCGCGCAGCCCCTGGCTCGCCGTCACCGTCGTCATGCGCTCGTCCACGAGCCGCACCGGCACCGGCGCGATCCGGCGGGCCAGCTCCTGGGTGAAGCCGCGGACCTTGGCCGCGGCGGGGCCCTCGCCCCCCTTGAGGGAGCGAGGGAGACCGACCACGACCTCGATCGGCTCATACTCCTCGACGAGCTGCCGAAGGCGCCGGTGAGCCGCCGGGACGTCCCGGCCGGGGACGGTCTCGACCGGGGTGGCGAGGATCCCGTCGGGGTCGCACGAGGCGACCCCGATACGGGCGTCCCCGACGTCGATCGCGAGTCGGCGCCCCCGGCGCATCGCGGGGCCGTCCCCGCCCGGCGTGGGGCCGGCCACGGGCCCGCTCACTTGGCCGTGTCCGCCACGAGCCGCTCGACGGCGTCGACGGCTTCACCGACGGCGGCCGGGTTCTGACCGCCGCCCTGAGCGACGTCCGGCTTGCCGCCGCCACCGCCGCCGAGGGTCTTGGCGGCCGTGCGGACCAGGTCACCGGCCTTGAGGCCGCGCTCGCGGGCGGCCTCGTTGGTGGCGATCACAGTGAGGGGCTTGCCGTTGTTGACCGTGAACAGGGCGACGACGGCGGCCCGGCCCCCCTGGATGCGGCCGCGTACGTCCAGAACCAGCTTGCGCAGGTCGTCGGCGCCGGTGCCGTCGGGGACCTGTCCGGTCACCAGGGCGACCCCGTGGACGTCCCTGGCGGACTCGGCGAGGCCGCCGGCGGCCTGGAGCACCTTCTCGGCGCGGAACTTCTCGATCTCCTTCTCGGCGTCCTTGAGCTTGCCGAGCATGGCGGAGACCTTCTCCGGGAGCTCCTCCGGGCGGCCCTTGATCAGCTCCTGGAGCTGGGCGACGACCGTGTGCTCGCGGGCGAGGAAGTTGTAGGCGTCCACGCCGACCAGGGCCTCGATGCGGCGCACGCCGGAGCCGATGGAGGACTCGCCGAGCAGCTTGACCAGGCCGAGCTGGGCGGTGTTGTGCACGTGGGTGCCGCCGCACAGCTCCTTGGAGAAGTCGCCGATGGTCACCACGCGCACGCGCTCGCCGTACTTCTCGCCGAACTCGGCGATGGCGCCCTGCTTCTTGGCCTCGTCGATCCCCATGACGTCGGCACGCACGTCGAGGTCGCGGGCGAGCACCTCGTTGATCTTCTGCTCGACGTCGGTCATCACGGCCGTCGGAACGGCGGACGGCGAGCCGAAGTCGAAGCGGAAGCGGCCGGGCTGGTTCTCGGAACCGGCCTGGGCGGCCGTCGGGCCGAGGGCGTCGCGCAGGGCCTGGTGGGTGAGGTGGGTGGCGGAGTGGGCACGGGCGATGGCCTTGCGGCGGCGGTCGTCGATGGAGGCGTGGGCCTTGGCGCCGACGGTCACCTCGCCGACCTGGACGACGCCCTTGTGGACGTACACGCCCGGGACCGGCTTCTGGCAGTCGCGGACCTCGATGACGGCACCGGAGTCGGCCTTGATCCGGCCGGTGTCGCCGATCTGGCCGCCGCCCTCGGCGTAGAACGGGGTGCGGTCGAGGACGATCTCCACCTCGTCGCCCTCGGTGGCGGCCGGTGAGGAGACGCCGTCGACGAGGATGCCCACGACGGTGGACTCGCCCTCGGTGTCGGTGTACCCGGTGAAGTCGGTGGCGCCGGCCCGGTCGGCGATCTCGCGGTAGGCGCCGAGGTCGGCGTGGCCGGTCTTCTTGGCCTGGGCGTCGGCCTTGGCCCGCTCCCGCTGCTCCTTCATCAGCCGTCGGAAGCCGTCCTCGTCCACGGACAGCCCCTGCTCGGCGGCCATCTCCAGGGTGAGGTCGATCGGGAAGCCCCAGGTGTCGTGGAGCAGGAAGGCCTTGTCGCCGGCCAGGACCGTGCCGCCGGACTGCTTGGTCTCGGTGACGGCGGTGTCGAGGATGTTGGTGCCGGCCTTCAGCGTCTTGAGGAAGGCGTTCTCCTCGGCGACGGCGACCTTCTCGATCCGCTCGCGGTCGGTGATCAGCTCGGGGTACTGCTGCCCCATCATCTCGATCACGACGTCGATGAGGTCCTTGACGACCGGGCCGGTGGCGCCGAGGAGGCGCATGTTGCGGATGGCGCGGCGCATGATGCGGCGCAGCACGTAGCCGCGCCCCTCGTTGCCGGGGGTGACCCCGTCACCGATGAGCATCACGGAGGTGCGCATGTGGTCGGTGACCACGCGCAGCGAGACGTCGGAGGCCTGGGCGTCGCCGTAGGCCACGCCCGTCAGCTCGGTGGCCTTCTTGATGACGGCCATGGAGGTGTCGATCTCGTACATGTTCTGCACGCCCTGCAGAATCATGGCGAGCCGCTCCAGGCCGAGGCCCGTGTCGATGTTCTGGCTCGGCAGGTCCCCGAGGATCTCGAAGTTGTCCTTGCCGATGCCCTCACCCCGCTCGTACTGCATGAAGACGAGGTTCCAGATCTCCACGTACCGCTCGTCGTTGACGGCGGGGCCGCCCTCGACGCCGAACTCGGGACCGCGGTCGTAGTTGATCTCGGAGCACGGGCCGCAGGGCCCGGGGACGCCCATGGACCAGTAGTTGTCCTTCATGCCCAGGCGCTGGATGCGCTCCTCGGGCACACCGACGACGTCGCGCCAGATCCGTTCGGCCTCGTCGTCGTCCTTGTAGACGGTGATCCACAGGCGCTCGGGGTCCAGGCCGTAGCCGCCCTGCTCCTGGGAGCTGGTGAGCAGCTCCCAGGCGAGCTTGATGGCGCCTTCCTTGAAGTAGTCGCCGAAGGAGAAGTTGCCGCACATCTGGAAGAAGGTGCCGTGCCGGGTGGTCTTGCCGACCTCTTCGATGTCCGGCGTGCGGACGCACTTCTGGACGCTGGTGGCGCGGTCGAAGGGCGGCTTGACCTCGCCCAGGAAGTAGGGCTTGAAGGGCACCATGCCGGCCGGGACGAGCAGCAGAGTCGGGTCGTCCGCGATGAGCGACGCCGAAGGGACGACGGTGTGTCCGCGCTCCTCGAAGAAGCTCAGCCAGCGGCGGCGGATCTCGGCCGACTCCATCAGTGGTCCTCATTCCGGTTGTACGGGTGCGTCAGGTACGTCGAGCCCTCGACGTACCGGGGGTTGCTCTTCGGGCTGTTTCGGTTCTCGATGGCGGCGTACCGGCGGGCCGCCGGGAGTTCCCGGTCGGCGGGGGTGTCGAGGCCGAGGGCGTCGCTCAGTTCGGCCTCGCGCCGGGCCATGTTGTCGCGGACCTCGAACGCGAAGTCCACTGCCCGGTCCTTGAGCCGGCCGCCGGCCTCGAGCGCCTTGTTCGCCGCGGTCACGGCGAGGTTCTCGGGGGTCAGCTGCTTCAGCTTGCGGTTGACCTTGGTGGTGGCCCACACCCCGGCGGCGACGCCGGTGCTGAACCAGAAGGTACGGCGGAACATCGCTGCGTCAGTCCTTCTTTCCCCGGGTGCGCCCCGCCCGCCGCATGCCCGGGACGGCGCGGCCCACGATCACGGTGGGTCCCGGTGTCCTGGCGGACGTGTCCTCCTTGCGGCCGCTGACGGCCCGGCGCACGCCGTAGCCGAAGGCGGCGACCTTGACCAGCGGGCCGCCGAAGGTGGAGGCGACGGTGGTCGACAGCGCGGAGGCGTTGGAGGTGACCTCCTGGACGTCGGAGGCGATCGCGTCGACCCGTTCGATCTGGGTCTGCGCGGAACGCACCGCCGAGGAGGCGTCCGCCAGCAGCGGGACGGCCTGGTCGGTCACGTCCGCCACGAGCTTGGTGGTCGCCCGGAGCGTCTGGGCCAGCCTCGCCAGTGCGACGGCGAGGAAGGAGACCAGGATCGCCCAGAACACGGCCACCAGGATTCCGGCCACCTCTCCACCGGACACTGTGCGCACCTGCTCCCTGAGAAACGTGCCTGCCACATCGAAGAGCTTCGAAGAACCTCAAGGAGCCTCAAGGAACATCGAGAACTTCGAGAAACACCGAGAACGTCAAGAAATTCGTGCACCGAGCCTATCGCGCCGGTGCCGGGACTCCGCACCGGATTACCGTCCGGCGGGGTCGGCACGTCGTGGCCGGGGCGCCCATGCAGCAGCCCGCCGCCCCGCCCACCCTGAGGGGCGGGGAGACGGCGGGCTGGGGTACCGCCTGCCTGCTGGGGTCAGCGGGCGTAGAACTCGACGACGAGCTGCTCGTCGCAGATCACCGGGATCTCCTTGCGGTTCGGCTCACGGTCCAGGCGGAATGCCAGGGCCTTGAGGTTCACCTGGAGGTAGCGCGGGGTCTCGCCGTCGGGGGCGAAGCCACCCTCGCGGGCGATCGTGAAGAGCGTCTTGTCCTTGCTGCGCTCACGGACCTGCACGACGTCGTCCGGGCGCAGGAGGAAGGAGGGCTTGTCGACCTTCTTGCCGTTGACCTGGATGTGGCCGTGGGTGACCATCTGACGGGCCTGGTAGATCGTGCGGGCGATGCCCGAACGCAGGACCAGGGCGTCGAGACGGCGCTCGAGCTCGATGACGAGGGCGTCACCGGTCTTGATCGTCGTCTTGGCGGCACGCTCGTACGCGCGGACGAGCTGGCGCTCGCTGATGTCGTACTGGGCGCGCAGGCGCTGCTTCTCCAGCAGACGGACCTTGTAGTCCGAGTTCTGCTTACGGCCGCGGCCGTGCTCACCCGGGGGGTAGGGGCGGGCCTCGAAGTACTTGACGGCCTTCGGGGTCAGCGCGATACCCAGGGCACGCGACTTCTTGACCTTGGGACGGGACTGGTTCGCCATGAACCAAACACCTCGTGTTCTCTGTGCGAATACGGCTTCACCAGGGTTAAGGGAGGTCGCATCCGCAGCCGGGGAAACCCCGCGGGTCCGTGTCGGGCCTGCCGGGCAGCCGCTCCCCTGATCTGGGCACATACGTGCAGCACGCGAGTGGCCCACCGACCGCTCCCGGGATTCCGGGTGGTGGTGGGCTGCCCGCGACACCGTTCGACGGTGCGCGACGCTCCTGGAGATCCCTACCCGGGGGCAGACCCTCCTGCTGGATGTCCCGCTCTGGTGGTGCCGGTTTCCCTCGCGGGGCCGGACACGGGACGCAGCTTCGGAAAATTCTACAGGGTGCTCACGGCTGCTTCCGACCGAGGTGCCTCCTGGTCCATTCCACCGCGTCGGCGTACCGCGCCTCGGCTCCGTGCCGGGTGGGCTCGTAGTACGCGCGGTCCTTCAGGGGGTCCGGGGCGTACTGCTGGCGCGCGATGCCCTCGGGCAGGTCGTGCGGGTACACGTACCCCTGCGCGTGGCCCAGTGCGGCCGCGCCCTTGTAGTGCCCGTCGCGCAGATGCGGCGGCACGGGCCCGGCCAGTCCCTTGCGCACGTCGTCCAGGGCGGCGCCGATCGCGGTGGTGGCCGCGTTGGACTTGGGGGCCAGGGCGAGGGCGATGGTGGCGTGGCTCAGGGTGAGGGCGGCCTCGGGGAAGCCGATCATGGCGACGGCCTGGGCGGCGGCGACCGCGAGCGGCAGCGCGTTCGGGTCGGCGAGGCCGATGTCCTCGCTGGCGGAGATCATCAGGCGGCGGGCGATGAAGCGGGGGTCCTCGCCGGCCTCGATCATCCGGGCCAGGTAGTGCAGGGCGGCGTCGACGTCGGAGCCGCGGATGGACTTGATCAGGGCGCTGGCGACGTCGTAGTGCTGGTCGCCGGAGCGGTCGTACTTCACGGCGGCCCGGTCGACCGTCTCCTCCAGGGTGGCCAGGGAGATCTCCGTCTCGCCCTTGTCCAGCGCGGCCCCCGCGGCGGCCTCCAGGGCGGTCAGGGCGCGGCGGGCGTCCCCGCCGGCGATGCGCACCAGATGGTCCCCGGTGTCCTCGGGGAGGGTGACGGCGCCCTTCAGGCCCCGTTCGTCGCCGAGCGCGCGATGCATCAGGCCGCGGACGTCGTCGTCGGTGAGGGGTTCGAGGGTGAGCAGGAGGGAGCGGGAGAGCAGGGGGGAGATGACCGAGAAGTAGGGGTTCTCGGTGGTCGCGGCGATCAGCGTGACCCAGCGGTTCTCGACCGCGGGGAGCAGGGAGTCCTGCTGGGCCTTGCTGAAACGGTGGATCTCGTCGAGGAAGAGGACGGTCTCCGTGCCGTACCCGCCGGAGGCGCGGCGGGCGCCGTCGATGACCGCGCGGACCTCCTTGACGCCCGCGGTGATCGCCGACAGCTCGACGAAACGCTTGTTGGTGGCCTTGGAGACGACGTAGGCCAGGGTCGTCTTGCCGGTGCCGGGAGGCCCCCACAGGAACACCGAGGACGGGCCCGCGGGGCCCGAGGCACCCTCGCCGACCAGCCGGCGCAGGGGTGAGCCCGGCTTCAGCAGATGCTGCTGGCCCACCACCTCGTCGAGCGTGCGCGGGCGCATCCGCACGGCGAGGGGGCTGCCGGTCGGGTCCTTCTGCTGGCGTTCTTCTGCTGCGGCGGTGAACAGGTCGGGCTCCACGTCGGCAACCCTAAAGGACCGCACCGACAACGCGGCGGGGCCGTCAGCTGGTCCAGAAATGCCACCAGCGGGTCAGGACCAGCATGCCGATGACGCCGATGTGCAGCACCGGCATGACCCAGGTGAACTCGCCGAAGAAGCTCTTCAGCCAGCCGGGGGCGGGCAGGAAGCCCTTGCGGACGTTGAACGACGTCACGTACCAGAACATGACGATCGTGGCGACCCAGGCCAGGCAGCACCACAGGCACAGGGCGTTGATCCGGTACAGGGACTGGAACATCAGCCAGGCGCAGAAACCGGTGCCGAACAGGGTGCCCGCGTTGAGGGTGAGCCAGTACCAGCGGGGGAAGCGGGCCCCGGCGAGCAGGCTCATGCCGACGCAGACGACGATGCCGTAGGTGACCAGGCCCAGCATCGGGTTGGGGAACCCGAAGACGGACGCCTGGTCGCTCTCCATGATGCTGCCGCAGGAGACCACCGGGTTGAGACTGCATCCGGGGACGAACGTCTCGCCCTTGACCTTGGCCTCGAGCAGCTTGAACTTGTCCAGCGTGATGATCCACGCGGCGAGTACGCCGGCCGCGCCGGTGATGACCAGGAGCAGGGCCAACGCACGGCCTGCGCCCTCGCGGGGCGGCCCGGCGGCGGGTCCCGGCGAAGGCTCGGGCACGGTGGACACGTCCTTCACAGTCGTCTTGCTCATCACGCCGATTCCGTCGCTGGGGAGTGTGGACCTGCTTCGGGCAGGGCCATTGTGCCGCACGCACCTGTGCACCCACCGCCCACCGGCCACAAGAACGTACGAATCACCCCCGCGAGGGCTCGGTTTCGGCCGCCGTCTGTGCCATGACCGCACACGCGCCCCAGCCGGGCCCCCCGTTCGGACGAATCGGCGTCCCCGGGCCCCGAGGGTTCCCGGCATCGACGACGGAGGCGCCGGATGCCGCAAGGGCACACCGGCGCCTCCGTGGCGCGTGGTCCGCGCGTGGCCGCGTACGGGGATCAGCCGAGCCGTGCCTCCAGCTCGGCCACGATCTCGTTCACGCCGACCGCGGTCTGCTCGCCGGACCCCATGTCCTTGAGCTGGACGACGCCCTCGGCGAGGTCGCGCTCGCCGAGCACCAGGGCGTAGCGCGCGCCCGAGCGGTTGGCCGCCTTCATCGCCGCCTTCAGACCCTTGCCGCCGTAGGCGAAGTCGGCGGCGACGCCGTTCTTGCGCAGTTCGGTGACCTTGGCGAACAGCACCCGGCGGGCCTCGTCGCCGAGCGGGACGGCGAACACGCGGGTGGTGGCGGGCAGCTCGAGTTCGATCCCCTCCGCCTCCAGGGCCAGCACGGTACGGTCGACACCGAGCGCCCAGCCGACGGACGGCAGCGCGGGACCGCCGATCATCTCGGAGAGACCGTCGTAGCGGCCCCCACCACCCACCGCGGACTGGGAGCCCAGACCGTCGTGGACGAACTCGAAGGTGGTGCGCGTGTAGTAGTCCAGGCCGCGCACCAGCCTCGGGTCGTCCTCGAACGTGACGCCCGCGGCTGTGATCAGCTCGCGGACCTCCTCGTGGTACGTCTTGCAGGCGTCGCACAGGTAGTCGCGCAGCAGGGGGGCGCCGGTCAGCTGCTTCTGGACCGACTCGCGCTTGTCGTCCAGGACGCGCAGCGGGTTGATCTCCGCGCGGCGCAGGGTGTCCTCGTCCAGGTCCAGGCCGCGCAGGAAGTCCTGCAGTGCGGACCGGTAGACGGGGCGGCACTCCTTGTCCCCCAGGGAGTTCAGCAGGATGCGGAAGCCGCTGAGCCCCAGGGAGCGGTACGCCTGGTCCGCCAGGATGATCAGTTCTGCGTCCAGCGCCGGGTCCTCGGCTCCGATCGCCTCCGCGCCCACCTGGGAGAAGTGGCGGTACCGGCCCTTCTGGGGGCGCTCGTAGCGGTAGTACGAGCCGGAGTACCAGAGCTTGACCGGGAGGTTGCCGGCCTTGTGCAGGTTGGCCTCCAGGGCCGCGCGCAGCACGGAGGCCGTGCCTTCGGGCCGCAGGGCGAGGCGGTCGCCGCCCTTGGTCTCGAAGGCGTACATCTCCTTGGTGACGATGTCGGTGGACTCGCCGACGCCGCGCGCGAACAGCTCGACGTTCTCGAAGCCGGGTGTCTCGATGTAGCCGTAACCGGAGTCGCGCAGCGGGGCGGCGATGGCCTCACGGACGGCGAGGTACTTGGCGCTGTCCGGCGGGATCAGGTCGTACGTGCCCTTGGGGGCCTTGAAGGTGCTCACGGAAGTCTCTCGTCACATTCCTCGTCGGGGAGCGTCCACATCCGCTCCCTGGCCGGCGGCCACCTGCCGCAGATACGGGTTGGTGGCGCGCTCCTGGCCGATGGTCGTCTGGGGTCCGTGTCCGGACAGCACCACGGTCGAGTCGTCGAGCGGCAGGCACACGCGCGCCAGCGAGTCGAGCAGGTCGACCATGTCACCGCCGGGCAGGTCGGTGCGTCCGATGGAGCCGGCGAACAGCAGGTCGCCCGAGAAGAAGACCGGCGGGATGTCCGCCGCCTCGGGCAGGCCGAAGGTCACCGACCCCTTGGTATGCCCCGGCGCGTGCGCGACCGTCAGCTCCAGCCCGGCCAGTTCGAGTTTCACGCCGTCGGCCAGCTCCTTGACGTCGTCCGGCTCCCCCACGGTCAGCTCGCCCATCAGCGGCATCCCGATGGAGCGGCCCAGGGCCTTCTCGGGGTCGCTCATCATGTACCGGTCGTCGGGGTGGATCCAGGCCGGTACGTCGTGCGCCCCGCACACGGGGACGACGGAGGCCACGTGGTCGATGTGACCGTGGGTGAGGACTACGGCGACGGGCTTCAGCCGATGCTTGCGGACCGCCTCCTCCACTCCCGGGGCGGCCTGATGGCCGGGGTCGATGATCACGCACTCCTCACCGGCGGCGGGGGCGACGAGATAACAGTTCGTCCCCCAGGCCCCGGCGGGGAACCCGGCAATGAGCACGATCGTCCTTCGTTGTGTCGAGGGTCGCGTCGACGGTTGTGTCGATACGAGAGGCTTGCGACGGGGCTCGCGCCCGTCGTCAGAGCCTACCGGCGCTGCCGATTCCACAGCGAACCCATATACGGTACGGGGCACACGCAGACGGTCGGTCCGCCGCAGGCACGCGTACCGGTCGGCACACGAGACGCATGAGGAGTAAACCCGGTGGTCAGCCAGGAACAGCGGCGGCGTCAGCTCGCGCGGGAGAAGTTCTTGCGGCAGCAGCAGCGGCGCACCCAGGCACGACGCAAGGCGCGGATCCGCAACTCGGTGATCGCTTCCGCGCTCGGCGTGGTCCTGATCGGCAGCCTCGCGCTGTACACGGCCGGGGCGTTCGAATCGGACGGGGACAAGGCCAACGCGAGCGCGGAGGTCACGCCGAGCGCCGAGGCGACCGGCAAGGCGCCCGACCCGTGCGAGAAGCCGGCCGGGGGCGAGGTCGCGTCGAAGACCTGGAAGAAGGAGCCGGCGCTCTCCATCGACGAGTCGGCGAAGTACACGATGACGCTCGAGACGACCTGCGGCACGATCGACATGGCGCTCAAGGCGTCGGCGGCCCCGCACACCGTCAACTCGTTCAACTTCCTCGCCGGCAAGGGTTACTTCGACCACAGCAAGTGCCACCGGCTCACCACCAACGGCATCTACGTGCTGCAGTGCGGTGACCCGACGGGCACCGGCACCGGCGGTCCCGGCTACACGATCCCGGACGAGAACCTGAAGGACGAGAGCCTGAAGGACAACACGTACCCGGCGGGCACCGTCGCGATGGCGAACACCGGGCAGAAGGACAGCGGCGGCAGTCAGTTCTTCCTGGTGTACGAGGACAGCCCGCTCCCGCCGAGCTACACGCCGTTCGGCACCGTCTCGGAGGCCGGCATGAAGGTCCTGAAGAAGATCGCCGCCGCCGGTGACGGCACCGGAGCGGGTGACGGCCCGCCCAACGCGACGGTCGTGATCGACAAGGCGACCGTCACCGCATCCTGACCGCCCAGCTGCGGAATTTCGGTCGCGCGGGATGCGGACAGGTGTCCCGTCGGTCGCCTATGTTGGCCGTGACGAAAACTGTGGACGATGCCCGGGGGTAGCAAAGCCCTCCGCAGGCATCATGTGGAGGAGGCGCTGTGAGCAGCGACCCGTGGGGCCGCGTCGACGAGACGGGCACCGTGTACGTGCGTACGGCTGACGGAGAGCAGGTCGTCGGTTCCTGGCAGGCGGGCTCCCCCGAGGAGGCACTGGCCTACTTCGAACGCAAGTACGAGGGCCTGGTTGTCGAGATCGGCCTCCTCGAGAAGCGAGTGAAGACCACCGACCTGTCCTCGAAGGACGCCATGACGGCGGTCGAGCACCTGCGGGAGCAGGTCGACGCCCATCACGCGGTCGGTGATCTGGCCGCCCTGCGCGTGCGTCTGGACAAGCTCGTGGAGCTGGTGGACAAGCGGCGCGAGGAGCGCAGGGCGCAGCGGGCGAAACAGTCCGACGAGGCCCGTCAGGCCAAGGAGGCGCTGGTCGCCGAGGCGGAGGAGCTGGCGGGCTCGGACCAGTGGCGGGCGGCCGGTGAGCGGCTGCGGGCGCTGGTGGACACCTGGAAGGGGCTGCCCCGGCTGGACCGCAAGTCCGACGACGAGCTGTGGCACCGCTTCTCGCACGCCCGGTCGGCGTTCTCCAAGCGGCGCAAGCAGCACTTCGCGCACCTGGACGCGCAGCGCGAGGAGGCCCGCAAGACCAAGGAGCGTCTGGTCACCGAGGCGGAGGCGCTGTCGAACTCGACGGACTGGGGTGCGACGGCGGCACGCTACCGGGACCTGATGGCGGAGTGGAAGGCCGTGGGCCGCGCCCAGCGCGAGCACGAGGAGGACCTGTGGAACCGCTTCCGCGGCGCCCAGGACGTCTTCTTCGCCGCCCGCGGCTCGGTCTTCGCCGAGCGGGACGCGGAGCAGGCGGAGAACCTCAAGCTCAAGGAGGAGCTGGCCGAGGAGGCCGAGAAGCTCCTGCCGATCACGGATCTGAAGGCCGCCCGTGCCGCGTTCCGCGCGCTCAACGAGCGCTGGGAGGCCATCGGCCATGTGCCGCGGGACGCCCGGCCGAAGGTCGAGGGCCGGATGCAGAACGTGGAGCGGGCCATGCAGGAGGTCGAGGAGGCCGAGTGGCGCCGGACCAACCCGGAGGCGCGCGCGCGTGCCGAGGGCCTGACCGGTCAGCTCCAGGCCGCCGTGGACAAGCTGAGGGGCCAGATCGAGCAGGCGCGGGCGCAGGGCAACGAGGCCAGGGCCCAGAAGCTCGAGCGGGAGCTGGAGGGCCGCCAGGCGCTGCTGGACCAGGCGCTGAAGGGGCTGCAGGAGTTCGGCGGCTGACGACGGTCGCCGCGCGCTGAGAGGGGCTCCCGTACCGGGTGTACGGGAGCCCCTCTTCCGTGTGCTTCGTGCCTCGTGCTCCGTGGCTTGCGTGCCGTGCGCGGCGGCGGGGCTACCGGTTGCGGGCCGAGGTCACCCGGTACACGTCGTAGACGCCCTCCACGCCCCGTACCGCCTTCAGGACGTGCCCGAGGTGCTTCGGGTCGCCCATCTCGAAGGTGAAGCGGGAGGTGGCGACACGGTCGCGGGAGGTCTGGACGGCCGCGGAGAGGATGTTGACGTGCTGGTCGGACAGCACGCGCGTGACGTCCGACAGCAGCCTGGAGCGGTCCAGCGCCTCGACCTGGATGGCGACCAGGAAGACCGAGGACTGGGTGGGCGCCCACTCCACCTCGAGGATGCGCTCGGGCTCCCGGGACAGCGAGTCGACGTTCACGCAGTCGCTGCGGTGGACCGAGACACCGCTGCCGCGGGTCACGAAACCGATGATCGGGTCACCGGGGACCGGCGTGCAGCAGCGGGCCAGCTTGACCCAGACGTCGTCGACGCCCTTGACGACGACGCCGGGATCGGCGCTGGTGCGGCGCTTGCGACCGCGGCCGCGGGCCGGCGGCACCGACTCGTCGATCTCCTCGGTGGCCGCCTCCTCCCCACCGAGGGCCTGCACCAGCTTCTGGACGATGTTCTGCGCGGCGACATGGCCCTCGCCGATCGCCGCGTAGAGCGCGGAGATGTCCGAGTAGCGCATCTCGTGCGCCAGCGTGACCAGCGAGTCGCCGGTGAGGATGCGCTGGATCGGCAGGTTCTGCTTGCGCATCGCACGGACGATGGAGTCCTTGCCCTGCTCGATGGCCTCGTCACGGCGCTCCTTGGAGAACCAGGCGCGGATCTTGTTGCGGGCGCGCGGCGACTTCACGAAGCCGAGCCAGTCCCGGGAGGGGCCCGCGCCGGCCGCCTTGGAGGTGAAGACCTCCACCAGGTCGCCGTTGTCCAGGGTCGACTCGAGCGGTACGAGACGGCCGTTGACCCGCGCCCCGATGGTGCGGTGGCCGACCTCGGTGTGGACCGCGTAGGCGAAGTCCACCGGGGTGGCACCGGCGGGGAGCGCTATGACGTCGCCCTTGGGCGTGAAGACGAAGACCTCGTTGCGGGACAGGTCGAAGCGCAGCGACTCCAGGAACTCGCCCGGGTCCTCGGTCTCCTTCTGCCAGTCCAGCAGCTGGCGCAGCCACGCCATGTCGTTGAGGTGGTCGTCCTTGCTCTTGCCGGACGACTTGGGTGCGTCGGTGCGCACCTTGGAGGCGCCGGCGACGGCCTCCTGCTTGTACTTCCAGTGCGCGGCGATGCCGTACTCGGCGCGGCGGTGCATGTCGAAGGTGCGGATCTGGAGCTCGACGGGCTTGCCACCGGGGCCGATGACCGTCGTGTGCAGCGACTGGTACATGTTGAACTTGGGCATCGCGATGTAGTCCTTGAACCGGCCGGGGACCGGGTTCCATCGCGCGTGCACCGTGCCGAGGGCCGCGTAGCAGTCGCGGACGGTGTCCACGAGGACGCGGATGCCCACCAGGTCGTAGATCTCCGCGAAGTCCCGGCCGCGGACGATCATCTTCTGGTAGACGCTGTAGTAGTGCTTGGGGCGGCCGGTGACGGTGGCCTTGATGCGTGCGGCCCGCAGGTCCTGCTGCACCTCGTCGGTGACGACGGCGAGGTACTCGTCGCGCTTGGGGGCGCGCTCGGCGACCAGGCGGACGATCTCGTCGTACATCTTGGGGTAGAGGATCGCGAAGGCGAGGTCCTCCAGCTCCCACTTGATGGTGTTCATGCCCAGCCGGTGGGCGAGCGGCGCGTAGATCTCCAGGGTCTCGCGCGCCTTCTTCTCCTGCTTCTCGCGCTTGAGGTAGCGCATGGTGCGCATGTTGTGCAGGCGGTCGGCGAGCTTGATGACCAGGACGCGGGGGTCCTTGGCCATGGCTACGACCATCTTGCGCACGGTCTCGGCCTGCGCGGCCTCGCCGAACTTGACCTTGTCCAGCTTGGTGACGCCGTCGACCAGCAGGGCGACGGTGTCGCCGAAGTCGCGGCGGAGCTGCTCCAGGCCGTACTCGGTGTCCTCCACCGTGTCGTGCAGCAGGCCGGCCATCAGGGTGGCCGGGTCCATGCCCAGTTCGGCGAGGATCGTGGTCACGGCGAGCGGATGCGTGATGTACGGGTCGCCGCTCTTGCGCTTCTGGCCGCGGTGCCAGCGCTCGGCGACCTGGTAGGCGCTCTCGATCTGGCGGAGCGTGGCGTTCTCGATCTTGGGGTCGTTGCTGCGGACTATCCGCAGCAACGGTTCCAGCACCGGGTTGTAAGGGTTGGCGCGCTGCACGCCGAGTCGGGCCAGCCGGGCGCGGACGCGGTTGGAGGAGCCGGAGCGGGCGGGCTGTCCGGTGTTCGGGCGGACCATGGGGGCGGAGCGCTCGGGCGGTCCCCCCGCTCGGGCGGAGTCGAGAGGGGGGGCGGGCTTGGGGCGCGGCTGCTCGGGCTTGTCCGCGGCAGAGGCCTGGGCGTGCTGGACCGGCCCGCGCGTGTCGTTCTTCGCGTAGGGCGTGCTGGGCGCGGGCTTGGCCGCCGCAGCCGAGTCGGACTCGGGCTTGTCTGCGGTCAGGTGCTGGGCCTCGTCTGGCAAGAGGACTCCTCGTGCGCTTTCCGGGTCCCCGGCAGGCTCCGGAGCCCCCATGGTAGCCATCCCCGGCCGATGGCTCTCCTACGGACCGGTGTGAGGACCGTCTACCCGTGAAACGCACGGGGCGGGCACCGGATTCCTCCGGTGCCCGCCCCGTGCGGTTTCCGCCGCGCTCCACGCGCGTCCCACGTCGCCGCTCAGAGCCTGAGCAGTGCCTCCAACGGAGCACCGGCCAGGGCCGGCTCCACCCGGGCCCGGCCGCCGAGGAAGCCGAGTTCCATCAGTACGGCGAGGCCCACGACCTCGGCGCCGGCCCTGCGGATGAGCCGCACCGACGCCTCGGCGGTGCCGCCGGTGGCGAGCACGTCGTCGATCACCAGGACGCGGTCGGTGGCGGTCAGGTCCTCGGCGTGCACCTCGATCTCGGCGGAGCCGTACTCCAGGTCGTACGCCTGGCTGAGGGTGGCTCCGGGGAGCTTGCCCGCCTTGCGCACGGGGATGAACCCGAGGCCTGCCTGAACGGCGACCGGGGCGCCGAGGATGAAGCCCCGGGCCTCCAGGCCGACGACCTTGGTGGCGCCGGTGGCTTCGGCGATCTCGACGAGGGCGTCGCTGAGCACGGCGAACGCCTTGGGGTCGGCCAGGAGCGGGGTGATGTCCTTGAACATCACACCCGGCTCCGGGTGGTCCTCGACGTCCCGGATACGGCTCAGCAGCAGTGCGGAGGCGTCGGTTGTTTCGGTCATCTGCGTTTTCCTGGGGGTCGGCCGCGACCGCGGTTGCGGGACGCGGGTTGGTGGCGTGGTCCCACAACGGCGGGAACGGCGTCCGCCGACCCGTCGTCGTGGCTGTCGTCGGGCACCCGGTTCTCGGCCGGCTCGCCCGTGTCCGTGCCCTGGGCCCGCTTGGCCAGGACACGCTTCTTCAGGGTCCGCATCGACGGCTCGCGCTCCTTGAGGTCGGCGACGAGCGGCGTGGCGATGAAGATCGAGGAGTACGCACCGGCGGCGAGACCGACGAACAGCGACAGCGAGATGTCGTTCAGCATGCCGGCGCCGAGCACTCCGCCGCCGATGAACAGCAGGGCGCCCACCGGCAGCAGCGCGACCACCGTGGTGTTGACGGAGCGGACCAGCGTGCCGTTGATGGAGCGGTTGGCGATCTCACTGTAGGTCCAGCGGGTCTGCTGGGTGATGTCGTGGGTCTGTTCCTTGAGGCTGTCGAACACCACGACCGTGTCGTAGAGAGAGTAGCCGAGGATGGTCAGCAGCCCGATCACCGTGCCCGGGGTGACCTCGAAGCCCACGAGGGCGTAGATGCCGACGGTGATGGTGATGTCGTGGATCAGCGCGACGAACGCGGCGACGGCCATGCGCCACTCGAAGGCGACGGCCAGATAGATCACGACCAGGAACAGGAAGATGCCGAGGCCCAGCCATGCCTTGTTGGCGATCTGCTCGCCCCAGCTGGGACCGACCAGGTCCGCGTTGATCTGCTCGGGACTGACCTTCAGGTCCTGGGAGAGCTCCGTCTTGATCTTGTCCGAGACACCCGTGTCGATGGCCGCGATCTGGATGCGCAGACTGCCGTCACCGAGCTTCTGGACGACGGCGTCGTGGCCGGAGGCCTCTTCCGCGTAGGTCTCGGCCTGGGCGACCGAGGCACTCATGTTCTTCGGGGTGGTGAAGACCGCCCCGCCCTGGAACTCGATGCCCATGTGGAGGCCGCGCACCGCCAGGCCGACGACGGCCAGGACGGTGATCAGGAGGGAGATGCCGTACCAGATCTTGCGGCTCTTGATGAAGTCGTAGCCGACCTCACCGTGGTGCAGTCGGGCGCCGAGACCACCGAGCTTCGACATCTCTCACGCCTCCTTCGGGTGGGAGGGGGCGGAGTGGTGGCGGGTGCGGCGCAGCGGCGGCTTCGCTCCCAGAGCCTTCGGATCGAGACCGGACCACTTGTGACCGCTCGCGAAGAACTTCCGGCGGGCCATCAGCGTCAGCAGCGGCTTGGTGAACAGGAACACCACCACGACGTCGAGCACCGTGGTCAGGCCGAGCGTGAACGCGAAGCCCTGGACCTTGCCGACGGTGACGACGAAGAGCACCGCGGCGGCGAGGAACGAGACGAAGTCGGAGACCAGGATGGTGCGCCGGGCGCGCGGCCAGGCCCGCTCCACGGCGGGGCGCAGGGTGCGGCCCTCACGGATCTCGTCCCGCACGCGTTCGAAGTAGACGATGAACGAGTCCGCCGTGATGCCGATCGCGACGATGGCGCCGCAGACGGCCGGCAGGTTCAGCGCGAAGCCGATGGTCGGGCCGAGCAGGGCCATGATCACATAGGTGAGGGACGCGGACACCAGCAGCGAGGCGACGGCGATGAAGGACAGACCGCGGTAGTAGACGAGCAGGTACAGGACGACCAGGGCGAGGCCGATCGCGCCGGCGATGAGGCCGGCGTGCAGCTGGTCACCGCCGAGCGCGGCGGTGACGGTGGTGACGCTGTCCTCGCGGAACGTCAGCGGCAGCGCGCCGTAGGAGAGCATGTTGGCGAGTTCCTCGGCCGACTTCTGCGTGAAGTTGCCGGAGATCTCCGCGTTGCCGCCGGTGAGGGCCTGGCTGACGTAGGGGTCGGAGACGACCTCGCCGTCCAGGACGATGGCGAACTGGTTCTGCGGGGACGGGTTCTGGGCCAGCTTGCCGGTGATGTCGGCGAACTTGCTGCTGCCCTTGTCCGTGAAGTCCATGGTGACGGTCCAGCCGGCACCGGACTGCGTGTTGAGGACGGCCTTGGCCTGGTCGACGTCCGTGCCGTCGACGGCGGCGGGACCGAGGATGTACTTCTGCCACTGGCCCTGGGAGTTCTGGCCGCAGGCCACGGTCGAGTCGGTGGACTTGGCGCCGTCTCCGGCGGTGGCGCGGACGCTCGCCTTGGTGCAGTCGAGCGCGGCGTACTGGGCCTGGAGCCTGCTGTCCGTACCGCCCGTGGCGGACGGGGAGGGGGTGGCCCCGTCCTCGGCCGGGCCGCTGGGGGCCGCCGACGGCGTGGCGTCGGCCTTCAGGGCGTCGGTGACCGCGCGGCCCTGGGTGGTGGGGTTCGCCGACGGGCTGGTGGAGGCGGACGGGGACCCCTCGTCGGTGGTCTTGTCCGTGGCCTTCTCGCTCGCCTTGTCGGTGGCCTTGTCCGCTCCGGTGCCCTGGCCCGGGGCACCATCGGTGGTGCGGGGCGTGGGGGCGGCTCCGCCGGTGGCGAGTTCGGTCGCGAGGACCGGACGGAAGTAGAGCTTGGCGGTGGTGCCGACCTGTTTCCGGGCCTGCTCGGAGTTGGTGCCCTTGGGAATGTTGACGATGATGTTACGGTCGCCCTGCGTCTGGACCTCTGCCTCGGAGACGCCGAGGCCGTTGACGCGACGTTCCATGATGGAGACCGCGGTTGCCATGTTGGCCGGGTTGATCGCGGATTCCTGGCCGGCCTCGGGGACCGCCGCCAGCGTGATGCTGGTGCCGCCGGCCAGATCGATGCCCAGACGCGGGGTTCTGTGCCCGGAGGCGAACATGCCTCCGGTGAGCGCCACGATGGCGATCAGGATCAGGGTGAGCGAGCGCCACGGCTTGCTTGTGACGCTCGCTTTGTTTCCCTTTTTGAGTGCAGCCACCTTCGTACTCCCTCTCGGGCCGCCTCGGGCCCGGTCGATGGGCGGGCGGCCATGACTGGTCTGGGGATTCCGTGCGAGCGGGGCGGGTCCCGGGGTGCGCGGGCGGGCCCGCGCACCCCGGGGCTCGACTACTTCGTCCCGGAACCGCCCTCGGACTTCTTCGGCTGCTCGTCCGTCTTCGCCTTGTCGGCGGCGTCGGCCGGCTCGTCGGCCGTGTCAGCCGTTTCCTTCTCGTCCTTCTTACCGAAATCGACCGGCGCGTCGTCGGAGGCGGCAGCGCCGGGGGAGTCGTCGGTCTCGGTGAGGGAGGAGGCGTCGTCGGGGACGACGTCGGCGTCGGACTTCAGGTCGTGCTCGATGCCGTGGACGATGTGGTTGTACTCGTCGTCGCTCAGGACGGCACCGATGGCGTTCTTCGCGAACAGCAGTTCCACGCCGGGGCCGGCGTCGAGGAGGACCGTGTCCTCACTGACCTCCTTGACCGTGGCGTACATGCCCCCGATCGTGCGGACACCGGAACCCGGCTGCATCTGGTTCCGCATATCGATGGCCTGCTGCTGCTTCTTCTTGGCCGACCGGGTCATCAGGAACATGGCCCCGATGAGCACAATGAACGGGAGGAGGGTCAGGAGACTCACGGGTCGGACTTCCTTCACATGACCGCGATGGTGAACGGCCTGTTGGTTGGGGGTATGTGATGCCGCCTGCAAGCGGTGGCATCGGCGGAGTCTAGGCGAGTCCGCGCGCAGGGAACAACGCTCAGCGTGGCACCGGGGTTCCTGTCCCGGCCGGTGCCGGCCCCCTCATGCCCCGAACAAGTCCCCTTGTCCGTTTCCGGTTCCGTGGGAGCCGGGCGGGGTGAGGCCGAGGTGCGCCCATGCCGCCGGGGTCGCGATCCGGCCGCGCGGGGTACGGGCGAGCAGGCCCTCCCGGACGAGAAAGGGCTCGGCGACCTCTTCCACGGTCTCACGTTCCTCGCCCACCGCGACGGCCAGCGTGGACAGGCCGACCGGGCCGCCGCCGAACAGCCTGAGCAG
>NZ_JBFAKH010000036.1:0-83191 GCF_040655635.1 Streptomyces sp. NPDC050388 | reverse complement strand
CCTGGGGAAATGCCCTTATTGCCGGTCTTGTCTCTCCGGATGACGCCGTGCTCGCGCAACAGGGGTGCCCGACGCCGTTCTTGCGCGTGCCGGAATCGCACACCGGAATCTCAGAAGAGAAAGGTAGGGATAACCCTCGATCTGGCCGGGAGACGGCCCTGAACTGGCTGACTCGCACTACTCTGCTCTGGAAGCGGACCGGTGCGACGGCCGACGCGCCCCGTCATGTCCGGGGAAATGCGAAAGCCGCGCCTCGTCGGGCAACGGCCTTGCCGCCCAAGCGCGTTGAGCGCACGGCAGCCCTGAAGGGCAGCCTGCACGGCGGCCACGCTACCCGCAACGGGTTTTCCTTACACGGGTGTCCGATATACGGACACGTACTCCCGATAGATGTGTAACAAGTCCGTTTCGCAGGGATCTTTCACCAAACGCTTTGTCCGGATTTTGGAAGATGTAGGACCCAGCTGTGATCGAACCGATACCTCGGGAGTGTGGTTCGGCCGGTGGCGCATGGCAGATAGTTAGGCGCGTAGAGCTCGGACGAACGGGTCACGCGCTGAAGGCGCCGACTCACGAGCGCGGGGGCACTTGACGATCTCCGACACCGACGACGGGCGGTGGACGGTGACATGTCGGGTGCTCCTCTTTGCGGTGAACCAATGGACTCATGAGGAGGAACCCATGCGCGGTGCCAAGAGCGCCAAGTGGGTCGCGGGTGCGATAGTCGTCGCTCTGGCTGCCACTGCCTGTGGAGGCGGCGGCGACAGCGGTGACAAGGGGAAGGCGAAGGGCTCCGGCCCCGCCGGCTACGTCTCGATCGACGTCGGCGAGCCGCAGAAGCCGCTGATGCCGGCCGACACCAACGAGTCCAACGGCGCCTACGTGATCCGGTCGCTGTTCACCCAGCTGCTCGACTTCGACGCCAAGGGCGAGCTCGTCTATACCAACGCCGAGTCCGTCGAGACCGAGGACTCGAAGACCTGGACGGTCAAGCTCAAGCAGGGCTGGAAGTTCCACAACGGCGAGGAAGTCACGGCGAAGTCGTACGTCGACGCCTGGAACTGGTACGCCAACATCAAGAACAACCAGCAGAACTCCTTCTGGTTCTCGGACATCAAGGGCTACGACGACGTCCACCCGGAGAAGGGTGAGCCGAAGGCCGACGCGATGTCCGGTCTGAAGGTCGTGGACGACCACACCTTCACGATCGAGCTGAACGAGCGCGTCCCGTACTTCAACTACAAGCTGGGGTACACCACCTGGGCGCCGATGCCCAAGGTCTTCTTCGACGACCCGAAGGCCTTCGGCCAGAAGCCGGTCGGCAACGGTCCCTACGAGTTCGAGAAGTGGGACCACAAGAAGCTCATCCAGGTCAAGGCGTACAAGGACTACCAGGGTCCGAACAAGGCCCAGAACAAGGGCATCCAGTTCAAGAACTACTCGACCGTCGAGGCCGCCTACCGGGACGTCGTCTCCGGCAACCTGGACATCATCAAGCAGGTCGGCCCGACGGACCTGCCGAAGTACAAGTCGGACCTCGGTGACGGCGCCATCGAGCAGCCGTACGCGGCCATCCAGACGCTGACGCCGGCGTTCTACACCAAGACGTTCAAGGACATCGACCCCAAGGTGCTCCAGGGTCTGTCCATGGCGATCGACCGTGACACGATCACCAAGACCGTCCTGAACAACACCCGTACGCCGGCGACGAGCTTCACCCCGCCGGAGGTCAAGGGCAACCAGGACCTGGACACCGACGTGTTCACGTACAACCCGGAGAAGGCCAAGAAGCTCATCAAGGACGGCGGCGGCGTCCCGGGCAACAAGTTCTTCATCCAGTACAACAGTGACGGCGGCCACAAGGAGTGGGTGACCGCGGTCTGCGAGTCCATCCGCAACGCCACCGGAGTCGACTGCGTCGGCGACGCGAAGCCGGACTTCCCCACGGACCTCGAGGCCCGTGACAACAACCAGGTCAAGGGCATGTACCGCGGTGGCTGGGTGGCCGACTACCCGGTCAACGTGAACTTCATCAAGGAGCTCTACCACTCCAAGGCCGAGTCCAACAACGGTCGTTTCTCCAACAAGGAGATCGACGCGCTGATGGCAGAGGGCGACAAGGCGGAGTCCCTGGAGGAGGCCGTGAAGGCCTACCAGGAGGTCGAGAAGAAGCTTCTCGAGGAGATGCCGTCCATCCCGCTCTGGTACTACCGCATCAACGGCGGCCACGGTGAAGCGGTCGACAACGTCAGCGTCGACTACCACGGTGACATCGTGCTCAACGAAGTCACCACCAAGTAAGAGGCCCTGGGCCTCAACACTCTCGGCCGTTGCCCGTCACCGCCGGTTTCCGGCGGTGACGGGGGCCGACCGGGGCCGTTCCCTCATGGACGGCCCCTTCGGCCGTAGCACACCCCTCACGGAGGCACGCATGGGGCGTTATGTCGTACGACGACTGCTCCAGATGATCCCGGTATTCATCGGGTCAACCTTGTTGATCTTCCTCATGATGTACGCCCTGCCCGGCGATCCCGTCAGGGCCCTCATGGGAGATCAGGCGTTCGATCCCGCGGTCGTCGCCAACCGCAGAAAGGACCTCGGGCTCGACCTGCCCCTCTGGCAGCAGTACGCCAACTACCTGGGCGGTCTGGTACAGGGCAACTTCGGCACGGAGATCGTCAGTGAACGTCCCGTCGCCGACATCATCGCCGACGCGTTCCCGGTCACCATCCGGCTCACGCTGTTCGCGTTCGCCTTCACGATCCTCGTCGGTATCGGCCTCGGTGTCGTCGCCGGTCTGCGCCCGAACACGCTGCAGGACCGCGGACTGCTGGCGCTGACCCTGGTCCTCATCTCGATGCCGTCCTTCGTGCTGGGCTTCCTGATGCAGTACCTGTTCGCCTTCCAGTGGCAGCTCATCCAGCCCAACGTGCGTGACTCCGAGAACTTCGGCGAACTCCTGCTGCCCGCCATCGTGCTGGGTTCCCTCTCGCTCGCCTACGTCGCGCGCCTGACGCGCACGTCGATGGCGGAGAACCTGCGTGCCGACTACATGCGCACGGCGGTCGCCAAGGGCCTGCCGAAGCGCCGTGTCGTCGGCGTCCACCTGATGCGCAACTCGCTCATCCCGGTGGTCAC
Source organism: Streptomyces sp. NPDC050388 (assembly GCF_040655635.1). NCBI lineage: Bacteria > Bacillati > Actinomycetota > Actinomycetes > Kitasatosporales > Streptomycetaceae > Streptomyces > Streptomyces sp. NPDC050388. The sequence continues at coordinate 80,053 of NZ_JBFAKH010000036.1, read as the reverse complement.
CTTCCTCGGTACCGACATCGGCAACCTGATGACCGGCGCCATCGTCACCGAGGGCATCTTCAACGTGAAGGGCGTCGGCAACGCCGTCTTCGAGGCGCTCCTCCGCCGCGAGGGCGCGACCGTCGTCGGCATCGCCTCGCTGATCGTTCTGGTGTACCTCGCCACCAGCCTGCTCGTCGACCTGCTGTACGCGGTCCTGGACCCGAGGATCCGGTATGCCTGAGAAGACCGCCGAACCCGAGAAGACCCTCGCCGGGAAGACGACCGCGGCGGTCCCCGTGCCGGCCGCCGCCGTCGAAGCGGGCCCCGCGCCCGACAAGGCGCGCAGTCTGTGGAGCGACGCCTGGTACGACCTGCGGCGTCAGCCCATGTTCCTGATCTCCTCCGTGCTCATCCTGCTGCTTCTGGTCATGTCGTTCGCGCCGGGCCTGTTCACCAGCGCCTCGCCGCGTGACGCGGACCTGGCCGCCCACTACCTGCAGCCGCCGAACTGGAGCCACTTCTTCGCCGAGGACTGGCTCGGCTACGACGGCCAGGGCCGCTCGATCTACGCGCGCATCATCTACGGTGCCCGCGCCTCGATCATGGTCGGTGTCGGCGTGACCATCCTGGTGACCGTGTTCGGCACGCTCATAGGCATGATCGCCGGCTACTTCGGCGGCTGGCTCGACAGCCTGCTGTCCCGCCTCACCGACGTGTTCTTCGGCATCCCCTTCCTGCTGGGTGCCCTGGTCATCCTGACGACGTTCGAGAGCCGCACCGTCTGGGTCGTGATCCTGGCCCTGGCCTTCCTCGGCTGGACCCAGATCGCCCGTGTCGCCCGCGGTTCGGTGATCACCGTCAAGCAGTCCGACTACGTCGTCGCCGCCAAGGCACTGGGCGCGTCCACCAGCCGCATCATGTTCCGGCACATCCTGCCGAACGCCTTGGCGCCCATCATCGTCGTGGCGACCATCGCCCTGGGCGGATACATCGCGGCCGAGGCCACGCTTTCCTTCCTCGGTGTCGGTCTCGAAGAGCCGACCGTGTCGTGGGGCGTCGACGTGTCGCTCGGCCGCACGCAGCTGCGCAACGCACCGTTCACGCTGATCATCCCCTCGGTGATGGTGTCGATCACGGTGCTCTCGTTCCTCATGTTCGGCGATGCGGTACGCAACGCCCTCGACCCCAAGCTGCGCTGAGGGAGGCGTACGTGAGCATCATCGACAAGAAGGACGTCGTCCTCGAGCCGAGTGCCGAGGGCTTCGACGGCCCCCTGCTCGACGTCCGTGACCTGCACGTGGAGTTCCACACGCGGGACGGCGTCGCCAAGGCCGTCAACGGGGTCAACTACTCCGTGAACGCCGGCGAGACCCTCGCCGTGCTCGGCGAGTCCGGATCGGGCAAGTCCGTGACCGCGCAGGCGATCATGGGCATCCTCGACATGCCGCCCGGGCGCATCCCGCAGGGCGAGATCATGTTCCGCGGCCAGGACATGCTGAAGATGTCCGAGGAGGAGCGGCGCCGCATCCGCGGCCGGAAGATCGCCATGATCTTCCAGGACGCGCTCTCCTCGCTCAACCCCGTGCTCTCGGTGGGCTACCAGCTCGGCGAGATGTACCGGGTGCACCAGGGGCTGTCCAAGAAGGAGGCCAAGGCCAGGTCCATCGAGATGATGGACCGGGTGAAGATCCCGGCCGCCTCGGCGCGGGTGAACGACTACCCGCACCAGTTCTCCGGCGGCATGCGCCAGCGCATCATGATCGCCATGGCGCTGGCCCTGGAGCCCGACCTGATCATCGCCGACGAGCCCACGACCGCGCTCGACGTGACGGTCCAGGCCCAGGTGATGGACCTGCTGGCGGAGCTGCAGCGCGAGTACCACATGGGGCTCATCCTCATCACCCACGACCTCGGCGTGGTCGCCGACGTCGCGGACAAGATCGCGGTGATGTACGCGGGCCGCATCGTGGAGCAGGCCCCGGTGCACGAGCTCTACAAGAACCCGGCGCACCCCTACACCAAGGGTCTGCTGGACTCGATCCCGCGCCTGGACCAGAAGGGCCAGGAGCTGTACGCGATCAAGGGACTGCCGCCGAACCTGACGCGCATCCCGAGCGGCTGCGCGTTCAACCCGCGCTGCCCCAGGGCCGAGGACGTCTGCCGTACGGACGTCCCGCCGCTGCACCCGGTCACCGGGCCGGACGGAACCGAGCTGGTCGGCCGTGGCTCGGCGTGCCACTTCTGGAAGGAGACGCTCCATGGCTGAGCTCAGCAAGAACGACGAGCCGGTCGACGCCACGCCGAACGTCTCCGAGGTGGAGCTCGTCGCGGCCCGGACCGAGGCGGAGGAGGTCGCCGCGCTCGAGGTGCCGGTGGAGCGCGGTGAGCCGATCCTCCAGGTGCGCAACCTGGTGAAGCACTTCCCGCTCACCCAGGGCATCCTGTTCAAGAAGCAGGTCGGCGCGGTGAAGGCCGTCGACGGCATCTCCTTCGACCTCTACCAGGGCGAGACCCTGGGCATCGTGGGCGAGTCGGGCTGCGGCAAGTCCACGGTGGCCAAGCTCCTGATGAACCTGGAGCGGGCCACCGCCGGCGAGATCTTCTACAAGGGCCAGGACATCACCCGGCTGTCCGGGCGCGCGCTGAAGGCGGTCCGCCGGAACATCCAGATGGTGTTCCAGGACCCGTACACCTCCCTCAACCCCCGGATGACGGTGGGCGACATCATCGGGGAGACCTTCGACATCCACCCCGAGGTCGCCCCGAAGGGCGAGCGGCGCAAGAAGGTCCAGGACCTGCTGGACGTCGTGGGTCTCAACCCGGAGTACATCAACCGGTACCCGCACCAGTTCTCCGGCGGTCAGCGCCAGCGCATCGGCATCGCCCGCGGTCTGGCCCTCAACCCCGAGATCATCATCTGCGACGAGCCGGTCTCCGCGCTGGACGTGTCCGTCCAGGCGCAGGTCATCAACCTGATGGAGAAGCTGCAGGACGAGTTCAACCTCTCCTACCTCTTCATCGCGCACGACCTGTCGATCGTCCGGCACATCTCGGACCGCGTCGGCGTGATGTACCTCGGCAAGATGGCCGAGATCGGCACCGACACCCAGATCTACGACCACCCGACGCACCCCTACACCCAGGCGCTGCTGTCGGCGGTCCCGGTGCCGGACCCGGCGGCCCGCGAGGGCCGTGAGCGGATCATCCTCACCGGTGACGTGCCGTCCCCGGCCAACCCGCCGTCGGGCTGCCGCTTCCGCACCCGCTGCTGGAAGGCGCAGGACAAGTGCGCCGAGGAGGTCCCGCTGCTGGCGGTCCCCGAGCGCTTCAAGGCCTCGGACACCCCGGCGGCCCACGAGTCGGCCTGCCACTTCGCCGAGGAGAAGGACGTCGTCCACGCGGCCTGACGCCCTCGCCCGACCGTCTGCCCGGAACCCGGCCCCCGTTCACAGGGGTGCCGGGTTCCGGCGTCTTCGGACCCGCCCCCTCTGTACGGAGAACCGCTCATACGTACATACGGCTGGAGTTCCGTCCGCGCAGGTGTCGCACGTACGCGTGATGCTCCTTTTGCGTTGATATGTGTCCGACGGATCAGTGCACCACCGCGTACGCACGAGGAGGCACACCATGCGCGGAGCCACGCACGCCGGACGGGCCGTGTGCGCGGTGGCGGCAGCCCTCGCGGCGACGGCCTGCGGAGGGGGCGGGGGCAGCGGTGGTGACGCGGGCGGGGTGCTGAGCGCCTCCTGGGGCGACCCGCAGAACCCGCTGGAGCCGTCCAACACCAACGAGGTGCAGGGCGGCAAGGTCCTCGACATGATCTTCCGGGGGCTCAAGCGCTACGACCCGGAGACCGGCGAGGCCCGGGACGTGCTCGCCGAGAAGATCGAGACCCCGGACTCGCGGAACTTCACCGTCACCGTCAAGGACGGCTGGACCTTCAGCAACGGCGAGAAGGTCACCGCGAAGTCCTTCGTCGACGCCTGGAACTACGGCGCCGGTCTGAGGAACAACCAGCGCAACGCCTACTTCTTCGGCTACATCGAGGGCTACGACAAGGTCCACCCCGAGGAGGGCGAGCAGAGTGCCGACACCCTCTCCGGCCTGAAGGTCGTCGACGACAGGACCTTCACCGTCAAGCTCACCCAGAAGTTCTCCACCTTCCCCGACACCCTCGGCTACGCCGCCTTCGCCCCGCTGCCCCGGGCCTTCTTCGACGACCACGCGGCCTGGGTCGCCAAGCCGGTCGGCAACGGCCCGTACCTGGTCGACTCGTACGCCAGGGGCTCGCAGATGTCCCTGCGCAAGTGGGACGGCTACCCCGGCGACGACAAGGCACAGAACGGCGGCGTCGACCTCAAGGTCTACACCGACAACAACACCGCCTACACCGACCTCATCGCCGGCAACCTCGACCTGGTCGACGACGTCCCCGCCGCCCAGTTGAAGAACGTCAGGAACGACCTCGGCGACCGCTACCTCAACACCCCCGCCGGCATCATCCAGACCCTCGCCTTCCCGTTCTACGACGACGCCTGGAACACGTCCGGCTCGGAGAAGGTCCGCAAGGGCCTGTCCATGGCGATCAACCGCGACCAGATCACCGACACCATCTTCGCCAGGACCCGCACCCCCGCCACCGACTGGACCTCCCCGGTCCTCGGCAAGGACGGCGGCCACCAGGCCGGCCTGTGCGGGGACGCCTGCGAGTACCACCCCGACCAGGCCAAGAAGCTCATCCAGGAGGGCGGCGGCCTGCCCGGCGGCCGCTTCACCATCACGTACAACGCGGACACCGGCTCCCACAAGGACTGGGTCGACGCCGTCTGCAACTCCATCAACAACGCGCTCGGCAACGAACGCGTCTGCACCGGCAACCCGGTCGGCACCTTCGCCGACTTCCGCGACCAGATCACCCGGCAGAAGATGAACGGCCCGTTCCGGGCCGGGTGGCAGATGGACTACCCGCTCATCCAGAACTTCCTCCAGCCGCTCTACTACACCGGCGCCTCCTCCAACGACGGCAAGTGGTCCGACAGGGAGTTCGACGGCCTCGTCGACCAGGCCAACGGCGAGACCGACAACGCCAAGGCCGTCGGCCTGTTCCAGCAGGCCGAGGGGGTCGTCCGCGACAACATGGCCGCCATCCCGCTCTGGTACCAGAACGGCAGCGCGGGCTGGTCGGAGAGGCTGTCCGACGTGAAGCTCAACCCCTTCAGCGTCCCCGTGTACGACCAGATCAAGGTGAGCTGATCCCCCATGGGACGCTACGTCGTCCGGCGCCTGCTCCAGATGGTCCCGGTGTTCTTCGGGGCCACGCTGCTGATCTTCCTCATGGTGAACGTGATGGGCGATCCCATCGCCGGACTCTGCGGCGAACGGCGCTGCGACCCGGCGACGGCCGCCCAGCTGAAGAAGGAGTTCGGCCTCGACAAGCCCGTCTGGCAGCAGTACCTGACCTACATGGGGAACGTCTTCACCGGCGACTTCGGTACGGCGTTCAACGGCCAGGAGGTCACCGAGCTGATGGCGACCGCGTTCCCCGTCACCATCCGCCTCACGATTGTCGCGATCCTCTTCGAGATCGTCATCGGCATCGCCCTCGGAGTGGTCACCGGACTGCGCCGGGGGCGCCCCGTCGACACCGGCGTCCTGCTGCTCACCCTCGTCGTCATCTCCGTCCCCACCTTCGTCACCGGCCTGCTGCTCCAGCTGCTGCTGGGGGTGAAGTGGGGCTGGATCAGGCCGTCGGTCTCCTCCGCGGCGCCCCTCGACGAACTGGTCCTGCCCGGCCTGGTGCTGGCCTCCGTCTCCCTCGCCTACGTCACCCGGCTGACCCGTACCTCCCTCGCCGAGAACCGGCGTTCCGACTACGTCCGCACCGCCATCGCCAAGGGCCTGCCCCGGCACCGGGTGATCACCCGGCACCTGCTGCGCAACTCCCTCATCCCCGTGGTCACCTTCATCGGGGCCGACATCGGCTTCCTCATGGGCGGTGCGATCGTCACCGAGCGGATCTTCAACATCCACGGCGTCGGCTACCAGATCTACCAGGGCATCCTGCGGCAGAACACCCAGACCGTCGTCGGCTTCGTCACCGTGCTCGTGCTGGTGTTCCTGGTCGCCAACCTCGTGGTCGACCTCCTCTACGCCGTACTCGACCCGAGGATCCGCTATGCCTGAGCGGCACTACGAACCCGATCGCGCCATCGCGGGGGCCGGCATGGGCGGCAGCATGGACCTGGGCGTCGACGAGGCGGAGACACTCGAGCGCACCCCTGACGGCCCACAGGGCACGGGCCCGCAGGGCAAGCCGCGTTCCCTGTGGTCCGACGCCTGGCGCGACCTGCGCCGCAACCCCGTCTTCATCGTCTCGGCCCTGATCATCCTCTTCCTGATCGTCATCTCCCTGTGGCCCTCGCTGATCGCCTCCGGCAGCCCCCTCACGTGCGACCTCGCCAAGGCCCAGGAGGGCTCGCAGCCCGGCCACCCCTTCGGCTTCGACGGCCAGGGCTGCGACGTCTACACCCGCACCGTCCACGGCGCCCGCACGTCCGTCGCGGTCGGTTTCCTCGCCACGCTCGGCGTCGCGGTCCTCGGCAGCGTCCTCGGCGCGCTGGCCGGATTCTTCGGCGGGGTGGGGGACTCGATCCTGTCCCGCATCACGGACGTCTTCTTCGCCATCCCGGTCGTCCTCGGCGGACTGGTGCTGCTGTCCGTCACCACCAGCAACACCGTCTGGCCGGTCATCGGCTTCATCGTGCTGCTCGGTTGGCCGCAGCTGTCCCGGATCGCCCGCGGCTCGGTCATCACCGCCAAGCAGAACGACTACGTCCAGGCCGCGCGGGCGCTCGGCGCCTCCAACTCCCGCCTGGTGCTGCGGCACATCGCGCCCAACGCGGTCGCCCCGGTCATCGTCGTGGCGACCATCGCGCTCGGCACGTACATCTCGCTGGAGGCGACCCTGTCCTACCTCGGCGTCGGCCTGAAGCCGCCCAGCGTCTCCTGGGGGATCGACATCTCCGCCGCCTCCCCCTACGTCCGCAACGCCCCGCACGCACTGCTGTGGCCCTCCGGCGCCCTGGCGATCACCGTCCTGGCGTTCATCATGCTCGGCGACGCGGTGCGCGACGCCCTCGATCCGAAGCTGAGGTGAGTCGCCGTCATGCTGCTCGAAGTGCGTGACCTGCACGTGGAGTTCCACACCCGGGACGGTGTCGCGAAGGCCGTCAACGGCGTCGGCTACGGCGTCGACGCGGGGGAGACGCTGGCGGTGCTCGGCGAGTCCGGCTCCGGCAAGTCGGTGACCGCGCAGGCGGTCATGGGCATCCTCGACGTGCCGCCCGGCCGGATCACCGGCGGCGAGGTCGTCTTCCGGGGCCGCGACCTGCTGGAGCTGAAGGAGAACGAGCGCCGCAGGGTCCGGGGCGCCGAGATGGCGATGATCTTCCAGGACGCGCTGTCCTCCCTCAACCCCGTGCTCTCCGTCGGCGACCAGCTCGGCGAGATGTTCGTCGTGCACCGGGGCATGTCGAGGAAGGACGCGCGGGCCAGGGCCGTCGAGCTGATGGACCGGGTGCGCATCCCCGCCGCCCGGGAGCGGGTCGGGCAGTACCCGCACCAGTTCTCCGGCGGCATGCGCCAGCGCATCATGATCGCCATGGCGCTGGCCCTGGAACCGGCCCTGATCATCGCCGACGAACCGACCACCGCCCTCGACGTCACCGTCCAGGCCCAGGTCATGGAACTCCTCGCGGAACTCCGGCGCGAGTACCGCATGGGGCTCATCCTCATCACCCACGACCTGGGCGTGGTCGCCGACGTCGCCGACCGGATCGCCGTGATGTACGCGGGCCGGATCGTCGAGTCGGCCCCCGTGCACGACATCTACAAGGCCCCCGCCCACCCGTACACCCGGGGCCTGTTGGACTCCATCCCCCGCCTCGACCAGAAGGGCCGGCAGCTCTACGCCATCAAGGGCCTGCCGCCCAACCTCATGAGCATCCCGCCCGGTTGCGCCTTCCACCCCCGCTGCCCCATGGCCCGCGACGTCTGCCGGACCGACGAGCCCCCGCTGTACGAGGTCTCGGAGACGCGGGGGAGCGCCTGCCACTTCTGGCGGGAGTGCCTGAATGGCTGAGCCGATCCTGGAGGTCTCCGGCCTGGTCAAGCACTACCCGCTGACCCGGGGCATCGTGATCCGCAAGCAGATCGGCGCCGTGAAGGCGGTCGACGGCGTCGACTTCACCCTCGGCAGGGGAGAGACCCTGGGCATCGTGGGCGAGTCCGGCTGCGGCAAGTCCACCGTCGCGAGGATGCTGGTCCACCTGGAGCGGCCGACGGCCGGCGCGATCCGCTACAAGGGCGAGGACATCACCCGGCTGTCCGGGAAGGCCCTCAAGGCCGTCCGCCGCAACATCCAGATGGTGTTCCAGGACCCGTACACCTCCCTCAACCCCCGGATGACGGTGGGCGACATCATCGGGGAGCCGTACGAGATCCACCCCGAGGTGGCACCCAAGGGCGACCGGCGCAAGAAGGTCCAGGACCTCCTCGACGTCGTCGGCCTCAACCCGGAGTACGTCAACCGCTACCCGCACCAGTTCTCCGGCGGCCAGCGCCAACGCATCGGCATCGCCCGCGGGTTGGCGCTGCGCCCCGAGGTGATCGTCGCCGACGAACCGGTCTCCGCGCTGGACGTCTCCGTCCAGGCCCAGGTCGTCAACCTGATGGACCGGCTCCAAGCAGAGTTCGACCTGGCGTTCGTCTTCATCGCGCACGACCTGTCGATCGTCCGGCACATCTCCGACCGGGTCGGCGTGATGTACCTCGGCCGGATCGTCGAGACCGGCACCGAAACCCAGATCTACGACCACCCGACCCACCCCTACACCCAGGCACTGCTCTCGGCCGTCCCCGTCCCCGACCCGGAGGCCCGCGAACACCGCGAACGGATCATCCTCACCGGCGACGTCCCGTCCCCCACGAACATCCCCTCCGGCTGCCGCTTCCGCACCCGCTGCTGGAAGGCGCGGGAACGCTGCGCGGTGGAGGTCCCGCTGCTCGCGGTCCCCGAGGCCTTCCGCGAGGCCGGCGGCCCGGCGGCCCACCCCTCGGCCTGCCACTTCGCCGAGGAGAAACAGGTGGTACCACTGGAGGAGCCCCGCAACGGGCCGGGGTGACGTGGTGCCCCCGGCCCGCTGACCCGCTGTGCTCAGCCCTCGAGCCCCAGCGAGCGTTTGAGGAAGTCCACCTGGAGCAGGAGCAGGTTCTCCGCGACCTGTTCCTGGGGGGTGATGTGGGTGACGCCCGACAGGGGGAGGACCTCGTGGGGGCGGCCGGTGGCGAGGAGGGCGGAGGACAGGCGCAGGGAGTGGGCGACGACCACGTTGTCGTCGGCCAGGCCGTGCACGATCATCAGTGGGCGGTGCCGGTCGGCGGGGGAGGAGAGGCCTTCGGCGGTGACCAGCGAACTGTTCGCGTACGTCTCCGGACGTGCGGCCGGGTCGCCCAGGTACCGCTCCGTGTAGTGCGTGTCGTACAGCGTCCAGTCCGTCACCGGGGCGCCCGCGATGCCGGCGTGGAAGACGTCCGGACGGCGGAGCACCGCCAGCGCCGCGAGGTAACCGCCGTAGGACCAGCCGCGGATGGCCACCCGGGAGAGGTCGAGGGGATGGGAGGCGGCGAGGTCCTGGAGCGCCTCGATCTGGTCGTCCAGGGTGAGCGTGAAGTCGTGGTGGACCGCCTTCTCCCAGGCCGGGGAGCGGCCGGGGGTGCCGCGGCCGTCGGCGACGACCACCGCGAAGCCCTGGTCGGCGAACCACTGCGAGGTCAGATGAGGATTGTGCGCGGCCACCACGCGCTGGCCGTGCGGGCCGCCGTAGGGGTCCATGAGGACGGGGAGCGGGGCGTCACCGGAGTAGTCCCGGGGCATAAGCACGGCGCACGGGATTTTGCGTGCGCCCCCCTGGGTGAGGGTCACCCGCGGGGACATACCGGGGTCTTCTGTGTAGGAGGGGACAGTCGCCGTCGGTTTCCCGTCACGCAGGACCACCGCCCGGGAACCTGGCCGATCCGGTGTCGCGGAGACGAGCACGGTGACGCCCCCGGCACGTACGGCGGAGTGCACGCCGGGCCCCTGCGAGACGCGCTCCACGCCGAGCTCGTTCACCCGGTAGACGTGCACCTCGCCGATCTCCGGATCGGCCGCCTCCTCGCCCGCCGACGCCGAGACCAGCACATCGTCGTCGGAGACGTCCAAAACGGCCCGGATGTGCAACTGCCCTCCGGTGAGCGGTCGTTCGCCCACGGCGAGTCGTCGTGCACCCCCCTCGTCCGCGATCCGCACCAGCTGCCCGGACGGGCTCCAGCAGGGCACCCCGGGGAAAAGTTCAAGCCAATTTGGATCTTCGTCGGCGTGCACCATCCGGGTCGCCCCGGAATCCGGGTCCACCGCCAGGATCAGCTGACCGCGCTGGTCGCGCGCCTGTACGAGCAGCAGCGGCGCCCCCGCCGCTGACCAGTGCACATGCGCCAGATACGGATACCGCGCCCGGTCCCAGGCGACCTCCGAACGCTCCCCGTCCAGCCCGATCACGAACAGCCGCACCTCCGCGTTCGCGGTGCCCGCCGCCGGGTACGCCACCCGCTGCGGCTCCCGCTCCGGATGCGCCGGATCGGAGATCCACCATCGTTCCACCGGCGTGTCGTCCGCGCGCGCCACCAGCAGCCGGTCCGACTCGGGCGCCCACCAGAAGCCCCGCAGGCGGTGCATCTCCTCGGCCGCGATGAACTCCGCCAGACCGTAGGTGACGTTGTCCGCCTCGGGCGTCGCCAGCGCCCGGTCGTCCTCCCCCTCCGCCCCGACGACCCGCAGCGCACCCTGCGCGACATAGGCGACGTGGCGTCCGTCGGGCGACGGACGGGGGTCGATCACCGGCCCGGGAGTGGGCAGTTCACGCGCCGTCCCGGCCTGCAGCTCGGCCGTGAAAAGCCGCCCTGACAAGGCGAAAGAGGCCAACTCCACGGCCGCGTCGGTGGCGTAGCCGACGATGCCGGCGCCCCCCTCACGGCTGCGCTCGCGCCGGGCCCGCTCCTCGGCCGACAGGCGCTCCGAGGCGCCGCCCAGGAGGGCCCGCGGGTCGGCCGCCACCCGCTCCCCACCGCCCTCCGGGTCGAGCACCCACAGCGAGTTCGCCCGGTCCGTACCGGAACCCGAGCGCAGGAACACCACCCGGGAACCGTCGGGTGCCACGGTGAACGCACGCGGCGCGCCGAGCGTGAAGCGCTGGGTGCGGGCGTGCCGTCGGGGGAAGGAGTCAGCATCGGTCGTCATGCCATGACCATATTGGCCATGCGCCCCCTTGTGCGGCCGTGCGCCGACCGATGCACACGTACGGATAGTTATGATCGTTAGCGCATAGTGGGTATGCACCTGCTGGCTGCTGTGTGGAAGTCCCTGCCCCCATATCCCTACCCCCCGAGTCCTGGGGTCCTTGGAGGTGAACCGCCGTGGCACTCTCGATTTCGGCGGTGGTGCTGCTGGCGATCATCGTCTTCCTGCTGATCAAGAAGTCGGGCCTCAAAACCGGGCATGCGGTCGTCTGCATGCTCCTCGGCTTCTACATGGCGTCGTCGACGATCGCGCCCACGATCAGCGAGTTGACGACCAACATCGCGGGGATGATCGGCAGCATCAGCTTCTGACCCGGCCGGCCTCGTCCGGCCCGACTCCACGCCCCCGCGGGGGTGCCGACGCAACACGCGGGGACTGACAGGTGCAGGAAGCCGGGCTGCTCGCCGTCATGGGGCTGCTGGTCTTCTGGCTGCTGTGGAGCCTGGTGAACCTCTACCGCATCCCCACGGGCCTGCGGGACGGATCGTGGCGGCGTCCGCTGTGGTGGGTGCGCCTGTGGTCCCTGTCGCTGTTCGTCGGCTTCGCGGCATGGCTCCGGGGAGTGCTCAGTGGCGGGCTCGACGTCGGCGAAACATGCGCGTACACGCATCACCAGACGTACGACAGTGCCTACCTGGCGGCCCATCCCGAGGAATTCAACGAGCTGTTCCCGCTGAGCAACAAGTGCAACGCGCACTACGACCTGGTCCCGGCCTGGGTCAACCCGACCATCGCGAGCTGCGTCGCCTTCGTGCTGCTCGCCACCGCGGTGCTGCTGTGGTTCGGCGCCGCGCGTCTGGCCCGATTGATCGGGGAGCACCCGCGGTCACAGGCCTGACCCCAGGATGCGGCCTCCGACTCCGGCTCCGCGCACGACCCGCCGGATGGGTCCTAGAGCAGGCTGAGTGCCTGCATCGCCTCGCGTTCGATGCGTGAGAGGTCGTGGAGGACGGAACCGGCCTGTACGAGGTTCTTCGCGTCGCCGGATTCGCCCGCTGCCGCGACGAGTGCGGCCACCTGCGTCCAGAGGACGGCGGCCTCGGCGTACAGGGTGTGGCCGGTGCGCAGGTGGCTGCTGTCGATCAGCTGGGCGCACTCGGCGAGGAAGTCCCGGTAGAGGTTGCGGAACAGGGCGCCGCCGGTGCCGGCCCTCTCCATGAGGGCGGCGGTCCGTGGCAGATCGCCCCGCGGATCGTCGCTGCGCCGCAGCCACTTCGGAACCTGCCCGGCGGCCTTCTCGACGCCCCGGTGGCCCAGGTTCGCGATGGGCGGGTTCAGGAAGGCGTCGGCACAGGTCTTGATCGTGGGGATGATCCGGTCCCGCGTCGGCGTCGGGCTGCTGGGCGCCGTGAGGGTGAAGGAGCGGTGCCTGGCGCTCATGGGGCCGCGCGCGGCCCTGGCTCTGGCCAGGCCGTCGAGGCCGGTGGAGACGGCTCCGCCCTGCTGGTCGGTGTCCACCAGGTAGGCGTCCTGTCCGTCGTAGCCGTACATGGCCACGATGTGCCCGCCGAAGTGCACCTTGGTGCTGAAGTACTCCAGGTGGTAGCTGTCGAGCTGCAGGCCGACCGGCCGACCGGCCGACCGGCGTCGAGGGGTACCGCCACGTTCCGCCATGCCTTGCGCGGGGAGGTGGTCTCTTCGACCAGCAGCTCGAGCCCGAGGGCGGCGGCCAGGTTCCTGGTGAGCTCGAACGGCTTGACCCGGCCTCCCAGGAAGGGGAACCCCATGGCCTTGCTGTCCCAGTAGACGAAGGACAGCCCGGAGCCGAGCCCGAACAGCATGGGCTCGGACAGGTCGATCCCCTCATGCCGCAGCAGCACACCCAGCGCCGTCGTCTCACAGTGCCGCATGCCGCGGGCCTCGACACCCTTCACCATGGCCATGCCGCTCATTCTCCTCCCTCACCTGCCGACGACGCCGCAGATGGGCGAGCCGGACCACCGGGTCCCAGGCACGATCCGCCGGGCAGGTCCTGAGAACCCCTGAGGAAATGGGTTTGGCCGGGCACTTCCGGCAGGGCGATGATCTCCGGTACTCGCGGATGAAGGGGCAACGATGAGCGACATCGCTCCCAGGGAGCTCATCCGTCTTGCCGATGACGAGGGGAACAGCGTCACCGTCGACGTTCTGGGGCGTGCCCCCCGGTGGAGCGCCGGGCTCGACGCCGAGATCGTGGTCGGGACGCCTTTCGTGTCCGGCCGTATTGACCTGGTGCTTTCCACCTCGAAGCTTGAAGCCTGGTCCGACGCGCTGGACAGGCTTGACGCCGGCGAGGACGTCGCATGGATGGAGAGGAGCAGGGGGCCGTCCCTCTTCATCCACCTCACCGGCGAGCGCGACTGTCCGGAAGTAGTCGTCGAGGACGAGTCGGGGTCCATGGTCACCGTGCGGGTGCCCCTCGTCCCGCCGGACGACTGGCTTGCCGACCACCGGCAGCGCCTGCACGAGGTGATGAACCACTGGGTCCCGATGCTGTCAGCGTAGGGAGACAAGTCGCCGCCGACAGATGAGTGCGCAGCCCAGGACGAGGGAGGCTTCGTGGATGTCGTCGCGGATCTCCAAGAGGGGGTACGGGGCGTGGACGAGGGGAAACATGTGAACGAGAGCACTCGGGACGGGCGCCTCCAGCTCGCGGGGCTGTCCGGCGCTGCGGTGACGGCACTCCTCGCGGTGGTGCCGGTCGTCGGCTTCGGCTTGAAGGCCAGCCTGCCTTGGTGGGCCGTCGCGGCCACCGTCTTGCTGACTGCGGGGTTTGCCGGATGGACCGGAGCGCAGATCGGCCGACGTCGAGGTATCCGCAAGGAGGTTCTGGAGCCCGGAGAGAAGGTGGTCGCGACCTACACCGTCCGGCCCCCGTTCACCGAACACACACCGCCCGCGGCGTACCAGGGCCCCCAGTATCAACTCCGCGTGACCACGCACGGACTGCAGATGTGGGAGCGTTCCGTCTTGCTCTGGCGGCACCCGTGGTCAGAGCTGCGCGTGATCCCCGACGGCCCCCGGCTGCGCATCCACCATCAGGGACAGGAAGCCGGGACGCTGCTGTTGGAACAGCCAGGTGCCCTCCAGGAAGTCCTCCTCGCCGCCGGACGGCACGGGGCCACCTGACAGCTGCCTACGGCACGAAGAGACACCGGACGGCCGCGTCATCAACCTGTCCGGCGGCCTCGACATGTGCGATACCGGGGCACGCGTCCACGTCTTGGGGAGGACACACCGTCCCAAAACCGTGAGCACTTTGGCCATCACTGTTCTGATGTCGCTCGTTTGAGCGCTTAAGTGACACATGCCCGCCCACTGCTCACGGTTTTCGGCAAGGCACCCGTCTCCGGCCCCACAGTGTCAGGATCCCGGAGATCCCCTGCAGCACCCGGCGGGACGCCATTCAGCCCAGGTGGCGGGCGATCGCCCGGCGCGAGTGGCCCTGTGCAGGCACCTCGTGGGCCAGAACGTCTGCTGCCTTCTTGCGTTGGGCCCGTCGGTCGATTGAATCCGGGCCGGAAAGCCCCGAATCGTCTTGAGGGGTGTCGACGTTCGACTGCTTGGGTGCCCGCCCGGGTGGGCGGTCAGCCACGATGCCGGCGGCCCTGCTCGGCATGTCGGGAGCACATCGTCCGCGACCTCCAGCCCACTCTCGACGAGTTCACCGCCATCGCCCGTGCCCTGGGCGGCGAAGTGGACGTACCGGAGGCCGAGGGCGAGCAGGAGCTGTCCGTCAGCCCTCGACCGCGTACGGCACGAAGTCGGCCCACGCGGCGGGAGAGAAGTCCAGCCGGCCGCCCTCCACGTCCTTGGAGTCACGGACGTGGACGGTGCTGGGACTGGTGGCGATCTCGATGCAGGAGTCTGTCTCCGCCCCGCTGCTGTAACTGCTCTTGAACCACGTCAGGTCGCTGATGTCCCTGGACGAGGTGTTGCGGATCATGTCTCCCCCAGCAGTTGGTCGATGAACACGGCCGACTCGCGTGGTGTGAGGGCCTGCGCCCGGATGATTCCATAACGGAGTTCAAGGATACGGAGTTGCCTCGGATCGGAGACCGGTCGGCCGTGGGCGACGCCCGGTGAGCGGCCCACCGCCGTTCCATCCTCGAACTTCAGCACCTCGATCGCCCCGTCCACACCGGCGTGCTCCTCGCGGTCCACCGGCATCACCTGGATCTCGACGTTCGGCAACTTCCCCAGCTCAAGCAGGTGTTCGAGCTGCTGGCGTACCACCATTGTCCCCCCGAGGCGCCTCCTGAGCGTCCACTCGTCCTGGACAAAGCTGAGTTCGGGCGCTGAGTCGCGCTCGAAGACGGATTTACGGGCCATGCGAGCAGCTACACCTCGTTCGACTTCCTCCTCGGAGTATCGAGGGCGCCGCATACGGAACAGAGCTTGTGTGTAATCCGGCGTCTGCAAGAGGCCGTGGATGTTCACGGGGTCATACAGTTGGAGCTCAACTGCTCGCGCCTCCAGCTGCGCCAAGTCCCGCACCTTCTTCGGGTACCGGACCTTCTTCACGTCCTCCTTCATCGCCGAGATGAGACCACCGGCGTTGAACACCTCGTCCGCCGTGTCCAGGTACTCGGGGCGGGGGATGCGCTTGCCGCTCTCGATCTTGTAGACGAGGTCGTCGCCGTAACCGACCGCCATCGCGAAGTCGCCGACCCGCATGCCCGCCGCTTCTCGCCGGAGCCTCAACTGCCGTCCCACGGTGGCCACTACCGCGAGTGCCCAGTCGTCGTCCGGGTCGACCTCCCACCCCGGTTCGTCCGTCCGGTCCGTCTCGGTCGTGACCCGCACCGCCTCGCCGTTCACCGACATGTCGCGCTCCTCCGTTGTGCCGCGCAGTACCGTCACGACGTGCGGGTGGGAGCCGCGTCGACAGTTCGGACAGGGCCGGGCAAGCCGTGGACGGTCACCCTACGCAGCGTCGTGATCACTCATCACGGTACGTCCGGTCGGCCACGCTGAGTGACGTGAATCAGGAAATTGCCGAGACCAGATCTCAACCCGACAGCGGAATCCGCGACTTCACCGTGCTGCTGTCGTCCACCCCGCGCGGTGCCCGCCTCGCCCGTCTGCTCGCGGCGGACACGCTCCGGGACTGGGGACTGCCGTACGAGGCGGCGAGCCATGTCGTGGCGGAACTGGCGGCCAACGCGGCCACCCATGGCCGGCTCCCCGGGCGCAGCTTTCGCCTGACGCTCTACGTGGTCGGCGGCACGCTCCGCATCGAGGTCACCGACACGCGCGGCGACCGGCTGCCCGCGCTCCAGGCGCCCGATGGCGGGGCCGAGTCGGGCCGTGGGCTGCTGCTCGTCGAGGCGCTGGCAGACCGCTGGGGGGTGGTCGAGGGGCGGTTCCCGCGCAAGACCGTATGGGCCGAACTGAGCCTGACGCCACCGGAACGCGACATCGCGGGCTCCGGCATCGTCGACGACTGAAAAGACAAAGAACGTCGGGGGAAAGAACCCCACCAAGCCCCACCTCTCCCGCCCGTGGCGCGCACTCACTCGGGCGGGTGAACATCTCCGGTCCGGCTGGATTTCGGGGCCCCTGAGGCCTGACGCTCAGCGCAGGACACCAGCAAACATGCGACGGCCCCCGCCGGGACTGCAATCCCAGTGCGAGGGCCTGACCACCGAGGAAGACAGGACTTCCCGATGGATACGCAGAACCCTAGCGCGCCCCTGCGCGCACAGGCCCGTATCGCGGGCAACAAGCACCCGAACCGGGGCCACCGCGCCGGTGGGCTCCAGCACGACAACACCCGCCACACCACCCGTTTCACGGTCATCGGCAACCACCTCGCCCAGCACCAGGAGCTCTCGCTGCTAGCCATCGGGCTCGGCACGCACCTCCAGTCGCTGCCGAAGGGCGCGCCGGCCGACATCAAGACCCTCGCCGCCCGGTTTCCCGAGGGAGCCACCCGTATCGCCGCCGCCCTGCGCGAGCTGGAGGCCCACGGCTATCTGCGCCGCGAGCGCGTACGCACCCCCTCCGGCCGGATCGTCACCCGCACGACCTCCTGCAACCAGCCGGCGGCAGCCCGCCACCACACCGGGACACTCACCTGTCCGGTGGCGGAACCGCAACGGCGCGAGCAGCAGGACCGGCAGGAGGCGTGCGAGGAGCGGGAGTCGCCGCGCGCGATGCGGGAGAAGCGAGCGCCCCGCAAGCAGCTCCCTGCCGTACCCGGCCCCGGGTACCCCGCCCCCGCGCTCCTCCGGGCCGCCACCGATCTCCTTGCGGACCTCCACCATCACGACCCCCGGCTGCTCCTCTCCGCCTGCGACACGGCTCATCTGGCCCCCGGCGTCGCCGCCTGGCTGGAGCGGGACGTCACGCCCGCCGCCGTACGCCACGCCCTGACCGCCGACCTGCCGCCCGAGGGCGTACGGCGCCCCGCCGCCCTCCTGGCCCACCGCCTCACCGTCCAGTTGCCGCCCCCGCCGCCCTTCCGCGCCCCGGCCGAGCCCTCACCCGGCCGGTACGCGATGCGCAACTGCGACGGCTGCGACCGCGGCTTCCGCGCCCCGGTACCGGGCCCCGACCGCTGCCGCGACTGCCGGAACCGAACGCAAGAAAGCCCGCTGACATGAGCGCGCGTCAGGACATCTCCCCGTTTACCGGGTCATGCGGGATGCCGTTCAGTCGATGGACGACAGCGGCACCGTCCCGGGCACATTCGAGATCACCAAGACAGCGTCATCGGCGAGAAGACCGTCATCCACTACGCGGACCGGGCGCGGGCACCTCGCCCGCCGCTGGGAGGTGTCGTCAAAGTGTCACGGTCACCTCAGGAGCGATGCGAGGATGACGGCTCCTGAGCAGAACCGGGCCGTGCCACTTCGGAGCGGCACGGACAGCCGTCCTGCCTGGCGGGCCCCCTCCGCCCCGGCCCTCATCCTGGAGCTCGTTTTGTCTTTACGGACAGGTGCCACTCGGCCGATATCCCTGCTCCTGTCGATCGCGTTCGCGGTCGGAACGCTCACCGGCTGCGCGCTGCAGGAACTCGCCAGGGACTGCGGGGGGACCGGCGACCGGGTGAAGGAGATGGCTGCGCTCGACATCCTCGACTCCCGGCCCGTCAAGGCCACTGTCGCCCGGGGCTTCGAGGAGGTCGACGCCGGCTGCTGGGCGGACAGCGGCGATGTCTCGGTGTACGCCAACCGGACCTACGCCTTCCCCGGAACGCAGGCCGAAGTGGCCGCACACTACCGGACGGCAGCAGTACGGGACGGATGGAATCAGGACCCCGAAGCCTCGTCCGACGGCCTGTGCTTCGTCAAAGAGAAGATGTCCCTGCAGATCGTCTTCCTCACCGCCGAAGGCCTCGCGGAGGACGGCCACGGAAGCCGCCCCGACCTCACCACCGGGGCCGGCTACTCGATCAATGTCGACTCGTTCGTGAACAGCGGCGTCGAAGCGGGCTGCTAGAAGTTGCCGTCGCAGTGTCACGCACACATCAGGAGTGATGCGCGGGTGACGACTGCTTCGTATGTCCCGATGTCGCTCATTTGAGCGCTTACCTGACACTTGGCCGCCGAGTGCTCACGCTTTTCCACACGACACCCCTCTCCGGCCCCACAGCGTCGGGGCCGTGGAGCCCCCTGCACCACCCGGCGGGACGTCATCCCCGTCCCGGGCCCCGACCACCGTCGCGACTGCCGTACTGATGTGAAGGCGCCTGAACGACGAGGGGTGACGAGCACCGGCGAAAGGGTGGCCCGCCCCTGCTGCCGGTGTGCGGAGGGGCGGGCGCGGGGCGTGCGTGAGCGAAGCCTCCCGGCCGCAGGCCGTCAACGGGCCCGCCCCTGCCGCTACGGGGTCGGGCCGGGGATGCGCAGGTTGCTCTTTCCGTTGACGGTGGGGTCCTTCGTGTTCTGGAGGGCGTCGAGGATGGCCAGGCCCTGGCTCACCAGGCCCGTGGCCATCTGGTTGACGCCCTCGGTGCCGTTGAGGACGGTGAGGTGGGCGCCCGACATACCGCGGGCGGCCGCGTCGGCGAGGGCCGGCAGGTTCTCCACCACACGGTTGGCGGCGATCAGTTCCTGGTTGCCGTCGCGCAGCGAGCGGGCGCGGGCGGTGTTCGCGTCGGCCTGGGCCTGCGCGAGGGTCCGCTCGGCGTAGGCGTTGCCGTCCGCCTCGAACTTGGCCTTGTCCCGGGCGGCTTCGGCCAGGGTGCGCTGCCGGTACGCCTCGGCGTCCGCCGGGCGCCTGACCTCTCCTTCGAGGCGCTGGGCCGCCAGTTCGGCCCGGCGCTTGGCGAGCGCGGTCTGTTCCTCGATGACCTCGTGGGACGCCGTGGCCTCGGCGAGCGGGCCGGCCTGGGCGGCCCGGGCCTTGGACTGCTCGGTCTCGGCGAGGAACCCGGCCCGCTTGATCGCGGTGTCCCGCTCGTACTCCGCCTTGAGGGCGGCCGCCTGCTGTTCGCGTTCGGTCGCCTCCTGGTCGGCCTTGGCCTGGGCGATCCGCGCCTGGCTGGCGACCGCGGCGGCGTGCGGGGCGGCGAGGTTGTTGATGTAGCCGGTGGCGTCCTCGATCTCCTGGATCTGGAGCGCGTCGACGACGATGCCGAGTTTCTCCATCTCGCTGTGACTGCCCGCCATCACCTCCTGGGCGACCCGGTCGCGTTCCCGGATGATCTGCTCGACGGTCAGTCCGCCGACGATGGACCTGAGGTGTCCGGCGAAGATCCGGCCGACGAGCTCCTCCATCTGTTCCTGTTCGGAGAGGAAGCGGCGGGCCGCGTTGGCGATCGAGACCGCGTCGTCGCCGACCTTGAACACGCAGACCGCGCGCACATGCAGCTGGATGCCCTGCTGGGTGACGCAGTCCTCCGCGATCTCCGCTTCCCGCAGCGCCAGGGACAGCATGCGGGCCTTCTGCTTCACCGGCAGGACGAAACTGCCGTGACCTGTGACGATACGGAACTGAGTCTCCTGCGCCTGCCGTTTCGTGCCGGATATGAGCATGGCCTCATTGGGCGCGGGGACCTGCCAGAACAGCATGAGAGAACTCCCGTCGAGCAGCGGGACGCGACATGTTTTCAAGACCTTTGCAGGGCCGTTCAGGGCTGTTCGGGACCGTTCACCGTTCAGGCCGGCAGCGGTTCGACGATCACCGAACGTGCCGAGAGGGAGTCGACGACCACGACCCGTGCGTTTCTCGCGAGGGGGGTGTTGGTACGCGACCACGCCGCGTAGGTCTCCGAGCCCCCGCGCACAGCCACCAGGACCTCACCCGGTCCGTCCGGAGGAATCCCCACGGTGATCCTTCCGACCGCTCCGACCGGGCTCCGGGAGGACTCGTCAGCGCTGGGCACGGGCCCTCTCGCCGGGCATACGCCTCATGATCACGGGCGATCACCTCCGGCCCTCTCCTCGATCGGGAGCGGCCACGGCACTCGAGCCGACGGCGACGATTCTCCCGATGTCTTCACGGTACTCCCGCCCGGCAGGGGGCGGGCCGTGGTGGGTGTTCGGTGGGGCGGGGCGGGGACCCGGAGGGGTGGGGCGGCGCCGTGCCCGCGGGGCGGCCGGGCGACTCGTAGGCTGGCCCCATGACGGAACTGCCCTCCCCCAGCCTCCAACCGGGGGGACCCCCATCTCGCTCCGCTCGGCGGATGATGCTCGTGCACGCTCATCCGGACGACGAGTCGATCAACAACGGCGCCACCATGGCCCGGTACGCCGCCGAGGGCGTGCACGTGACGCTGGTCACCTGCACGCTCGGTGAGCGTGGCGAGGTCATTCCGCCCGAGCTGGCCCACCTGAGCGGTGCCGCCCTCGGGCAGCACCGGATGGGTGAGCTGGCCGAGGCGATGCGCGCGCTCGGTGTCGAGGACTTCCGGCTGCTCGGCGGCGCCGGGCGCTACAGCGACTCCGGGATGATGGGCCTGCCCGACAACGGCGACCCCGGATGTTTCTGGCAGGCCGACGTCGACCAGGCCGCCGGTCTGCTCGCCGAGGTGATCCGCGAGGTCCGGCCCCAGGTGCTCGTCACGTACGACGAGCGCGGCGGCTACGGGCACCCCGACCACATCCAGGCGCACCGCGTCGCCATGCGCGCCGTCGAGCTGGCCGCGGGGGACGGCCGGGACGGGTGGGACGTTCCCAAGGTGTACTGGAACCGGGTGCCCCGTTCCGTCGCCGAGGCGGCCTTCGCGCGTCTGGACGAGGAACTGCCCGGGCTGCCGTTCGAGAAGGCGGGCAGCATCGGTGACGTACCCGGTGTCGTCTCCGACGTGCACGTCACCGCCGAGGTCGACGGCACGGCGTACGCCGCCGCCAAGGCCGCCGCGATGCGCGCGCACGCCACCCAGATCACGGTGGCCGAGCCGTACTTCATGCTCTCCAACGAACTCGCGCAGCCGCTGTTCACCACCGAGTACTACGAGTTGGTGCGCGGAGAACGCTCCGTCGGCCGGGAGAACGACCTGTTCGCGGGAGTGGGCGCCGGAGCCGGTGCGGGGGAGGCGTCGTGAGCGACCGGAGCGACCGGGGCCGGTCCACCTCGGTGCTGGCCCAGCCGCTGCGACCGCCCTCCGCCGGGCGGCTCGCCGCCTGCCTGGGGCTGTTCCTCCTCGGCGCCGTGGTCGGTGTGGCCGGGGCGCTGGTGCAGCCCGCCTGGTTCCCGGGCGGGCTGCTGCTCGCCCTCGCGGGCGAGGCCGGGCTCTGTCTCGGCGCGGGCCTCGCCCTTCGCAGCCGGGCCGGGGCCGCGTCGGCCGCCGGCGGCTGGGTGATCGTCGTCCTCCTGCTCACCGCCAGCCGCCCGGAGGGTGACTTCCTGTTCGCCGCGGGAGCCGGCTCCTACCTCTTCCTGCTCGGCGGCATCGCCGTCGCTGTGATCTGCGCCACCCTCGCGCCGGTGCGGCAACCGGACGGCCGCACCGTCCGACTTGGGAAGTGACGTACCACTTCGCCGCGGTACGCGCGTGCGGGTCCCGTGCGGGTTTCCCCGGCGGTCCTGAGAAACGGGCCGGATGCGGCCAGTATGGTGGTGCGCGCGCCGCTGGGCCTCCCCGAACTCTCGGCTCCGGTCGAGTTGGGGGGGACCCCACCGTGAGGTCGTGACGGGCGGCGGAGCCAACCGGGAGAACCTGCCTTGAGTCGTGAAACTGACACTCCGTCCACCGGGCCCGACGGGCGCGGCGGAGCCGCGTACCCGTCGGGCACTCCGCCCTACGGGATTCCGGCGGTTCCGGACGAGGCGACGGCCGCGGGCCGTCCGGCCGCGCGGTCGGGCGAACGGCGTCCGGACGAACGCAAGACCGAGACCACCCTGACGACCAGAATCCGGATCAACATCCCCGGATCGAGGCCCATTCCGCCGGTCGTCGTGCGCAAGCCCGTCACGGACGGCGAGGGCGCGGACGACGGCGGCACCCAGTCCGACACCCGTGTCGAAGGGCAGGCGTCGGCGCCCGGTGCACCCGGGCCCGCGGGCACCGGCCCCGGTTCCGGCGAGCCGCCCGCCGTGGCGGCTCCGGGCGCGCAGTCCGGCGGCTCCGGGCAGTTGGTCCCGCGGCAGGCGGCCCCGCAGCAGTCGGCCCCGGCGGAGAAGCCGACCAGTGACTGGTTCGCGCCCCGCAAGTCCGGTGCGGGCAAGGGCGGTACGGGCGGCGGCTCCGGCAACGGGGCGGGTGTGCCGAGCGGTTCGGGTTCCGCGGCGCCCGGGGGCGGCCCCTCCGGTGCTTCCGGCGCCGGTGCGCCCGGTGCTGCGCGGCCGGGTGGACGTCCGGCCGGCGTGGTCGGCGGCATGAGCGTGACGAGCGGCGGCGCCCGGCCCGGCGGCCTCGCCGGCACGAACGGTTCCGCACCCGGTGCCGGGGCCGGCGGGTTCTCCGGCGCGACCGGCGGCCCGGTGGCCCCCGGGCACGGCGGCGGCACCGGTTCCTTCGACGTGACCGAGGCGCTGGCCGGCGGCGGCCAGGCCGGGCACTCCGGACCTCCCGAGCAGCCCGGTGCGTCCAGCCCCTCCAGCCCGTCCGGTCCGTTCGGGCCGCCCGGCCAGTCCAGGTCGGCGCTGTACCAGGGTGGGCCCGAGGGGCCCACGACCGGTCCGGTCACCGGCCAGGGGCCGATGGTCCCGCCGCGCGGCAGCGGCCCCCACGGCGCGGGCGGTGCAGGCGGCGGGCTGAGTGACGACACCGCGAGCCTCACCCCGCAGATGCACGCCCCCGACCAGGAGGCCCCGGGCTACGGCGCCCGTCACGACGACGTCTCCGGGTACACCGGCACCAGGAACGCCCCGGTCGTCCCGGCGAGCGCGGCCTTCGACGCGGACACCCCCGCCGGTGGCCGCGGCCCGCTCACGCCCTCCAGGTTCCCCGCACCGGTCACCCCGGCCCCGCCCCCGGCGACGTCCTCGAAGCAGCCGAAGAAGAAGGGGCGCAACAAGCTCGCCCTGATCGGCGGCGGCGTGGTCCTCCTCATCGGGGTCGCCTACGGCGCCGGCCTGCTGATGAACCACTCCGACGTGCCCAAGGGCACCACCGTGCTCGGCGTCGACATCGGCGGCGGCACCCGCGACGAGGCCGTGAAGACGCTCGACAAGGCCCTCGCCGAGCGGTTGAACAAGCCGCTCGAGCTGACCGTCGGCGACAAGACCGTCGCACTGCAGCCGGACAACGCCGGACTGCAGCTCGACACCGACGCCACCGTCGGCGCCGCGGCGAAGAGCGACTACAACCCGGTCTCCGTGATCGGTTCGCTCTTCGGCAACAGCCGCGTCGTCGACCCCGTCATCCCCGTCGACGAGGAGAAGCTGCACGCCGCCCTGGAGGCCGCGGGCGGCGGCTCCGCCAACGACGGCACGATCACCTTCGAGTCCGGCAAGGCCGTCGCCGTCTACGGCAAGCCCGGCGCGGGCATCGACGTCGACAAGTCGATCGACGCGGTCGAGCAGGCGTACCGGACCCAGGTGGAGACCGGTTCCTCGTCCCCGGTGAAGGTCCCGACCACCACCCGGGAACCCGCGGTCTCCAAGGCCGAGGTCGACCGGATGATGAAGGAGTTCGCCCAGCCGGCGATGTCCGACCTGGTCACGGTCCAGACCGACGCCGCGCACACCATCGCCTTCAGCCCGGAGAAATCGCTCTGGAAGTTCCTCGGCGTCAAGGCGCAGGACGGCAAGCTGGTCGAGTACTACGACCGGAAGGCGCTCGAGGAGCTCTACGGCGACACTTTCGACGGCGTCCTGATCACCCGCGGCAACGGGGAGAAGACCCCGGTCACCGTCGAGGACGTGATCGGCGCCCTGCGCCCCGCGCTGCTGAGCACCAGCGACCGCGTCGCCGTCATCGAGACCGACCCTAGCTGACGTGGACCGGCCCCGGCCGCCGCACGCTGTCCGCCGCGCGGCGGCCGTCGTGCGGCGGCCGGGGCCGGGTGCCGCCCGGCACGCTCCGGGCGAGCGGCTGCCTCAGACGTCCCCGGGACGTACCAGGCACAGGGCCCAGATCATGAAGCCGGAGAGGGCGATCATCACGACCGACCAGACCGGGTAGTACGGCAGCGACATGAAGTTGGCGATCATGATGAGCCCGCCGATCGCCACACCGGCCACCCGCGCCCAGGTCCTGGCCCGGAAGAGTCCCATGCTGATGAGTACGGCGACCGCACCCAGGATCAGATGGATCCAGCCCCAGGACGTGAGATCGAACTTGAAGACGTAGTTCTGCGTGGTGACGAAGATGTCGTCCTGGGCGATCCCGGAGATTCCCCGGACGATGTCGAGGATCCCCGTGAGCAGCAGCATGACGCCGCCGAGGACGGTCAATCCGCCTGCCACCTGGTGTTTCGCGGACGGTGTGCGTGCGTGTGCGTGTGCGTGCGGGGCGTGTGCGGTCATGCCGCCACCTCATTCCGTCGTGTGCGGTCGGGGTCCGGGGCGTCGGTGCGGGTCCGGTGCGGGGCCGGTGCGGGTCAGCGGGCGTGCCCGGAGCCGTGGCCGCTCAGCACCAGTTGCTTGGCCCGGTCGAACTCCTCGTCGGTGAGGTCGCCGCGCGAGCGGATCTCGGACAGCCGGTGCAGTTCGTCGGCGGTGCCGGTCTGCGTGCCGTGGCCCGCCGCGGTCTCCCGGATGTAGCTGTCGAACGCCTCCTGCTGCGCGCGGGCCTGAGCGATCTCCCGGCGGCCCATGTTCTTGCCGCGGGCGATGACGTAGACGAACACGCCGACGAAGGGCAGCACGATGACGAAGATCATCCAGCCGGTCTTGGCCCAGCCGCTCAGCGAGTCGTCCCGGAAGACGTCGACGACGACCCGGAACAGCAGCACGAACCACATGACCCACAGGAACAGCAGCAGCATGGTCCAGAAGGCTCCGAGCAGGGGGTAGTCGTACGCGAGGTACGTCGCGGGGCTCATGGCTCTCCTCCGTCCGGCGCGGGGATGCGCGCCGGTTCCAGGCTGCCCATGACGGCGACCGTGCCGCCTCACCCCCGACGGGTGATCCCGGCCGGGTCCGGAGTGCGGTGCGCTGGAGAACGGGCGTACGCCGAAGCCAGCCGAAGCCAGGAGGCCGGACCATGACCGCACCGAGCGCCGTCGCCGCGGCCCTCTCACCGGCCGAACGGGCCGAGCGGGGCCGGACGGCCCGCAAACGCGTCCCCCGCTCGGCGCACGTCCTGTTCGCCCCCGGCCCCGACCGCTTCGACCCGGTCGACGTGCTCGCGCGCCAGTCGGCCACGCGGGTGCCCGAACTGGTCCCGATCCGGTACGGGCGCATGCTGGAGTCGCCGTTCCGCTTCTACCGGGGCGCCGCCGCGATCATGGCCGCCGACCTCGCCACGCTGCCGCACAGCGGGCTGGAGGTGCAGCTGTGCGGCGACGCGCACCTGCTGAACTTCCGGTTGCTGGCCTCGCCGGAACGGCATCTCGTCTTCGACATCAACGACTTCGACGAGACCTTCCCCGGCCCCTTCGAATGGGACGTCAAACGGCTCGCCGCCAGCCTCGTCATCGCGGGCCGCGCCAACGGCTTCTCCGAGCGGGAGCAGAACAAGGCGGTCATCGCCTGCGTGCGGGCGTACCGCGAACGGATGCGGAGCTTCGCCGGCATGCGCACCCTGGACATCTGGTACGCCCAGGACGACGTCGACCGGATGCGGGAACTCCTCGCCTCCTCCCTCGACCGGTCCGTCCGGCGCCGTACCGAACGGGCCGCCGAGCGGGCCCGCGCCCACACCTACGTCCAGGCCGTCGACCGGCTCACCCGGCTCACCCCCGAGGGCCGGCGGATCACCCCGGACCCGCCCCTGATCACCCCGCTGCGCGACCTGCTGGCCGACGTGCCCGGACGCGACGAGGAGAGCGAACTGCGCTCCGTCTTCGAGGGATACGCGGACACCCTGTCCTCCGAGCGCCGGCATCTGCTCCGCCGGTACCGGATCGTGGACACGGCCCGCAAGGTGGTCGGCGTCGGCAGCGTCGGCACCCGCTGCTGGATCCTGCTCCTGCTCGGCCGGGACGACGACGATCCACTGCTGCTCCAGGCCAAGGAGGCGCAGGAGTCGGTGCTCGCGCCGTACACGGACGGCGAACGCTTCGACAACCAGGGCCGCCGCGTGGTGACCGGGCAGCGCCTGATCCAGACGACCAGTGACATCTTCCTGGGCTGGGCCCGCGTACGGGGCCTGGACGACAGGGAACGGGACTTCTACGTGCGCCAGCTGCGGGACTGGAAGGGCATCGCGCGTCCGGAGACCATGGACGCCGGGACGCTCGCCCTCTTCGGGGGCTGGTGCGGAGGCAGTCTGGCCCGCGCCCACGCCCGCTCCGGCGACCCCCTCGCGATCGCCGCCTACCTGGGCACGAGCGACCGTTTCGACCGGGCCCTCCCCGACTTCGGCCAGGCCTACGCCGACCGCAACGAGCGGGACTTCGAGCAGCTCGCGACCGCCGTACGCTCCGGCCGCCTCTCCGCCGAGAGCCTCTGACGCGCGGGCGTCAGCGGGGGGTCGGGCGCATCTCGACCACGCGGAGGCCCAGGGAGCGCAGGCGCGCCAGGAGCCCGTACAGGTGTGCTTCGTCGACGACCTGGCCGAACAGCACGGTCTGGCCCCGCATCACGACGTGGTCCAGCTCGGGGAAGGTCTCGGTCAGCGTGTCCGACATGTGTCCGTCGACGCGGATCTCGTACTGCATGCGCCCCTCCTCCCACGGCTCGGGAGCGGCGGCAGAGGTGCTGCCACCCTGCGATCGTCACCCCGCCCCGCCGCCCCGCCCTCACCCGTGGCAGGTGAGCGGCGCGCGCGGGGCGGCCGTGCTCACAGCAGCCGCAGGTCGCGGGCCCGGCGTACGGCGTCGGCGCGGCGGTTGACGTCGAGCTTCCGGTAGACGCTCTTGAGGTGGGTCTTCACCGTGTTGACCGACACGTACAGGTCGGCGGCGATCTCCTCGGTCGTCATCATCCGCGCCAGCCGCCGCAGCACGTCCCGCTCCCGGCCGCTCAGCTCCTCCACCACGGGCGGCACGGCGGGCGGCGGCACGTCGGTGGAGCCGGTGACGAGCCAGCCCGCGGCCAGCCCCCGCAGCGGGTCCGTGTCCAGCAGCGGTGCGATCCACGGCCCGGCGTCCACGAAGGGGCGGCGCAGATGCCCGTGCCGGGCGCCGCGCAGCGCCACGGCGAGCCACCGGCGGGTGGTGGCCGGGTCCTCCGCCAGGTGCCCGTTCCAGGCACGCACCAGTGCGGCCCGCACGGACACGCCGGGGCCGGTGCGGCCCGCGTCGCGCAGCGCGTGGAGGAGTTCGGCCGCCTCACCGGGACGGCCCGCGGCGAGCTGCATCCTGGCGGCCTCCACGACACAGGCAGGCTGGTCGAGAGGCACCTCGTGGAGCGCCTCGGCGACCGCCTCGGGCCGTCCCTCGGCCAGGTGCGCGGCGGCCTCCACCAGCGCCGCGTGGCCCCGCAACCAGGGGGAGGGCACCTCGGCGGTGACGTCCGGCCGGGCCGCCCGGACGGCGGCACGCGCATCACCGCGGGCCAGCAGCAGCCGGGCCGTGGCGACGGCCCGCCCCGCCAGCGCCACCGGGTCGTGCGAGACATCCCCCTCCGCGGGGGCGACCGCCTTGTCGAGCAGTTCCTGTGCCCGGTCCAGCTCGTCGCGGTCCACCGCCACCGCCGCCAGCACCAGCCGCTCCATGCCGGTGCCGGGAGGGCCGGGAAGGCTGTACCGCGCGGTCTCGGCCAGGGCCTGGGACGCCTTGTGCTCCGCCCGGCCGGGCCAGCCGTTGAGCTGGTCGATCAGTGCGAGCTGGGCCAGGGCGTCCTCCCTGGGCAGCGCGGTCGACGCCCCCTCGGGCCCGGTGGCGGCCGCGGTCAGGGCCGTCCGGGCGTCCTCGAAACGGCCCGCCCACAGCCGAGCCGAGCCCAGATGGGTCAGCAGCAGCGCGGTGAGCTCGGGATGCCGGTCCAGCAGGTCGGCGGGTACGGCACCGCGCAGTTCCCCGGCCAGCCGGGCGGCCCGCTCCGCACGTGCCGAGGACCCCGTCAGCCGGGCCGTCAGCACCTCCAGCAGCGCCCAGCACAGCTGCGCCGCCGCCGGGTCCGCGGCCCCCTCGGCCAGTTGCCTCCCGGCGCGCTCCAGATGGGCCGGCCCCCGGTCCAGATCGCCGCGGGCGAGGTCGCGGGCCGCTCGTACGAGTTCCGGCGCGGGGCCCGTCGCGTCGGGCGCCATACGGGAGAACAGGTCGTCCAGACCGGCCGAGCGCAGCCCGGTGAACAGCTGGCCGATGGCCAGATCGGAGACCAGGGTGCCGGCGGCGAAGTCCCAGTCGCCGGCGGCGGCGCCGTGGACGAGCGTCTCCGGCAGGAATCCCGCGTCCTTCAGCCAGCGCGCGGCCCGCCGGTGCAGTTCTGGTGCCAGACCGGGGCACCGCACCGCCAGATGGGCCCGCAGGATCTCCGCGAACAACGGGTGCAGGCCGTACCAGGAGTGCCCGAGGTGCTGCACGAAGGCGTTGCGGTGGTGCAGCCAGTGCAGTACGGGCCCGGCGTCGGAGCGCCCCGTCAGCGCGTTCGCGAGGTCGGGGCAGAACCGCTCCAGGACACTGACCCGCAGCAGCAGGTCCTGCGTGTCGGGCGGCTGGATGTTCAGCACCTCGGCCAGCAGGAAGTCGGCCACCGTGCTCTGCCCGGCCTCGAACTCCTTCAGGTACGTCTCCGGGTCGGGGCTCTCCCGCGCGGCCAGCGCGCACAGCCGCAGCCCGGCGGCCCACCCCCGGGTACGGTCCACGAGGGCGTTCGCGACGGGCGCGGGCAGGGACAGTCCGTGCCGGTCGAGGAGTTCGCCCGCCTCCCGCGCGGTGAACGCCAGTTCCGCGTCCCGGATCTCCGTCAGCTCCCCGGCGGCCCGGTAGCGGTGCAGCGGCAGCAGCGGTTCCGTACGGGACACCACGACCAGACGCAGGCCCCCTCCCGCGTGCCGCAGGACGAAGTCCAACTGGGCGGCCGTCTCCGGCGCGGCGACCCGGTCGAACTCGTCGAGCACGAGGACCGCCGGCCGCCGCGCCGCCGTCGGGCCGCTCAGTTCGGCGGCCAGCCGGTTCAGCAGCACCTCGTCCACCCGGCTCGGGTCGGCGGGACAGCCCACCGCCACGGGGACCGGCGCCCCGGCGGTGTGCAGGGCCCGCAGGACGTACGCCCAGAACACGCCGGGACGCAGATCCGGCGCGTCGGTGGTGAACCAGGCCACGGGCCGGCCGAGGCCGACCGCCCAGTCCGCGACGAGCAGGGTCTTGCCGGCTCCCGCCGCCCCGTTGACGATCGTCAGAGGTGTGGCGAGGGCACCGTCGAGGTGCCGGATCAGGCGCTCCCGGCGCAGGAACGTGACCGGTCTCGGGGGGACGGCGTACCGGGTCCGCAGGAACGGGTCCCCCCGGGGATCGACCCCGGGGAGTCCGGGGGTGTCCCGCTCCGGGACGTCGTCGATGGCCATGGCGCTCACCACCCGTCGTCGGCCGCGTCACGCACGGCGCCTCACCTCCCAGAATCCCAGCGTCCGCCCCGGCCCGCGCGCCGCGGGGCGGTCCGCGAAGACACGGAAGCGGTGCTGCCGGGCCGAGTCCGACCGGCAGCACCGCTTCTCGAGGACCGCACGCACGCGCGCGTCGTGCGTGCGGCATCAGTGAGCGGCGACGGCCGCCGCGGGCTCCTCGGCGTCCGCCGACTGGGCACGCATGTTCCTCGCCTCCTCGGAGCGGCTCTTGATGCCGAGGACGGCGGCCACGGCACCGAGGACGCACAGGACGCCGGTGACGGTGACGGCGGCGTGCAGACCGTTGACGAACGCCTGGCCGCTGCCCTCGACAACGGCGGCCCTGAGCTGTGCCGACATGTCCCCGGTGACCGGGGCGATGCCCATCGTGACGGCGTCCTGGGCCTGCTCCAGGCCGTGCGCCGTGTCCGTCGGGACCCCCGCGGCGGTCAGCTCACCGAACAGCGAGGAGCCGACCCGGCCGGCGATCACGGTGACCAGCACCGAGGTACCGAGCGCGCCACCGATCTGCAGCATCGTGGACTGCAGGCCGGACGCCACACCGCCGTCCTCGACCGGCGCGTTGCCGATGATCGCGGCGGCGGTGGCGGGCAGCACGATGCCGACGCCGAGACCCATCGCGACGAACGGCGGCCACATCGTCGCGTAGGACGAGTCGACGGTCCAGGTGAGCATGGAGAACATGGCGGCGGCCGAGAGGGCCAGACCCAGCGGAATCGTGACGCGTGCGCCGAAGCGGGCGGTCAGCTGGGAGCCGATCGGAGAGGCGAACAGCGACGCGATGGACATCGGCAGCGTGCTGATACCGGCCTCGACCGGCGTGTAGCCCCGCACGTTCTGCAGGTACAGCATGAGGAAGAAGATGCCGCCGAGCATCACGAAGAAGTTCAGCAGGGTCATGACCGCGCCGGTGGTCAGCGACCGGTTGCGGAACAGGCGCATCGGCAGCAGCGGGTGCTCCTGCCGGGTCTCGTACCAGCCGAAGACGACCAGGAGCGCCAGGCCGAGGGCGATGGCGCCGAGGGTTCCGGCGGAGGACCAGCCCCAGGTCTCGCCCTTGACGATGCCGAAGACCAGGGCGACCATGCCCGCGGCGAGCAGGACGACGCCGGGGATGTCGAAGCGGTGCCGGCCGGCGGGGTTCTTGGACTCGGCGAGGACCGCCATGCTGAACAGCAGCGCGACGACGCCGATCGGCGCGTTCAGGAAGAAGACCGACTCCCAGTCGACGTGCTCGACGAGCAGACCGCCGACGATCGGGCCCAGCGAGGTCGACACGGCCGAGACCATGCCCCAGATGCCCACCGCGAGCGCGAACCGCTTCGGCGGGAAGACGGCGCGCAGGATGCCCAGGGTGTTGGGCATCAGGATGCCGCCCGCCACACCCTGCAGGGCACGGAAGACGATGACGCCCTCGATGCTGCCGACCAGGCCGATCGCGACCGAGGTGACGACGAACCCGCCGACGCCGACGAGGTAGTGGAAGCGCCGGCCGAAGCGGTCGCCGAGCTTGCCGCCGAGGATCATCGAGGCGGCGAGCGCGATCAGGTAGGAGTTGGTGACCCACTGCAGTTCCGCGGTGCTGGCCCCGAGGTCCTTGCCGATCGCCGGGTTGGCGATGGCGACGACGGAACCGTCGAGCTGCACCATGAGCAGGCCGAACGACACCGCGATCAGCGCGAGCCAGGGGTTGGCCCGGAGGCGCTCGATCGTCGACTGCGGGGAAGCAGCCGTGTCGGGGGCGGGGGCGGAGTGATCCACGGGTGTGGACGCCATGAAGAGAGCCGTTTCTTTCTCAAAGGGGGACGAACGAACCGCACGGCGCATGGCCGCGGTCGGGCAGCCGGGTGCGCGGGGCGGTGCCGCCTCGGGGCGGCCCACGGGAACCGCCCCGAGGCGGCACCGCCTCGGGGATGGACTGCCTTGGGGAAGGGGGAAGGAGGGCGGCGGGAAGCCGGACGCCTCACCGCGGGCGCACGTTCGACGCGCGTGCCCGTGCCGCTGACGCCCTCGTCAGCGGGCCGCTGAGTGAAGGTGCCGGGTCAGTGCCTTCAGCGCGCCGACGGCGGAACCGAGCGCGTCCAGCTCACCGTCGGTGAGGGACTGCAGCGCCCGGCCGAGATGGCTCTGTTCGAGAGCGCCCACCTCGGCGATGCGCTGCCGCGAGGACTCCGTGAGGTGGAGGCGGGCGACGCGCTTGTCGGCGCCGTCCTGCCGGCGCTCCAGTTCTCCCCGCTCCGTGAGCTGGGAGACCAGCGCGCTGACGTTGTTGGGCTTCATCAGCAGTGCCTCGGCCGCCTCGCGCACCGTGGCGCCCTCACGCCGGGCGACGAACCTCAGCAGCGCGAGCTGTCCCTCGGGCGGCTTCGGGTGCGGATACTCGCTCGCCACCCGCCGGTCCAGGGCCCGGTGCAGCGCGGGCAGGCACGCCGCGAGCTCGGAGCTCACGTGCGCGACGCGCTGTTCGGGGGCACTGCTTCTGGACACCGGAAGATAATAGGTACCCAGTCATACCTATGTCAAGAGAGGTGTGTGATCGGTGCTCCAGGCCCTCAGTTGAGCAGGGCCCGTGCCGCTCGGGCCTGGCCTCGGATCCGCTCCGCGGCCGGCTCGTCCACCGCGGCCACCACCTCGGCGTACGCCTCCAGCTCGTCCGCGCCGGCGGCGAAGTCACCGCGCTGCACCAGCAGCTGGGCCCGTTCGTACCGCAGCCGGGCCGGCCGGGAGGGGAGCAGCAGGGACAGTTCCACCGCCCACAGCGCCACGTCCGACCGCTCCGGGCGGGCGGACGCCCACGCCCGGATGTTGTTCAGGACGCGCAGGACGAGGTCCAGCGGATCGGCCGGCGTCAGCATCGACGCGTCCAGCGGTGCCCCCGTGGCCCCGACGACCAGCAGATCCGCATCGGCCCCGGTCAGCACCCGGCCCCCGTCGAAGGGGTCGACGAGCACCTGCTGCTCCGCCTTTCCGAGGCCCACCACGAAATGTCCGGGGAGCGCGACCCCGTACACCGGGGCGCCCGCTCGCCGGGCCACCTCCAGCCACACCACCGACAGCAGGATCGGCAGCCCGCGCCGGCGGCGCAGTACCTCGTGCAGCAGCGACGACTCCAGGCGCCGGTAGTCGTCCGGGGTGCCGTGGAATCCGCACCGCTCGCCCAGCAGCTCCCGCAGCGCCGTCGCCCAGGCGTGCGGGGAGCCGGGCCGGTAGGGGAGCCGGCCGGCCAGCGCGTCCAGCTCGATCTGCGCGGCGTCCATGCCCGCCTCGTCCAGCGCGCCGTCCGCCTCCGCGCCGACCAGCAGGCAGAGCGTGGTCAGATCCGGCTGCTCGGAGCGGGCCTCCTCGCTGAACCGCCGTCGCAGCTCGGCGGACCGTTCCGGGGACGGGGGGCAGGGGGAGCGCATAACCGGTCAGTGCCCTCTCACGGCGATCCGTCACCTGCCGGAGCCGGTGAACCGGGCGCGCGGTAGTGGTGGTACGTGTGGTGTGTGGCGAAGCCCATTCTGTCGTACAGGGCGCGGGCTTCCGCGTTGTCCTCCTCGACCTGGAGCCACGCGGCCGACGCGCCCTCGGCGAGCGCCCGCCGGGCCAGCGCCGCCATCACGGCCGTCGCGAGCCCGCGCCGCCGCTGTGCCGGGTCCACCTCGACCGCCGCGAAGCCCGCCCACCGCCCGTCGACGACGCACCGCCCGATCGCGGCGGGCGCGGGGTCGCCCGGCACGGTCGCGAACCACACGGAGGGCCCACTGCCCAGGACCTTCAGGGCCACCTCGCTCACCCCCCTGCGCCGGTAGCGCCCGAGCCACGCCTCGTCGGCCTCCCGGGACAGCGCGACCCCGGATCCCTCGGCCAGGTCGGCGATCGGGGCGAGGCCGCCGATCCACAGTTCGGCGGTCACCTCGCGCGTCCAGCCCCGCTGTTCCAGCTCCGCGCACAGCTGCTCCTGCGTGCCCGCGGCGCCGGTCGCCGTCTGGAGGTAGGCGGGCAGTCCCCGGTCGGCGTACCAGCGGCGTACGGCCGCCAGCGCCTCGTCCAGGGGCATGCCCGGGTCGCCGAGCGGCAGCACGGAGTTGGCCCGGCGCGTGTAGCCGGCCGCCGCCCTCAGCTCCCAGTCGCCCAGCCGCTCGCTCTCCACCGGCCGCCACGCCCGCGCGGCGACCCGGGCCAGTTCCTCGTACGAGGCGGCCGGACCGCGCCTGCGGGCCGGTGCGGGCGGTATCACCTTGCCCGCGACCAGCGCGGATTCCGTGATGCGGACACTTTCTCCGTTCTTCCGTGTGATTCGCAGCACACCGTTGTCCCATGATGTGAGAACTCCGACCGTGTCGGTGAACCTCTCACCCGGCGAGCCGTGTTCGATCAAGCTCCGTACGGAGACTCGTTTGCCCACGTCAGCAGCGGTGACGCGGACCTCGAGACGTCCGGCTGCAGAGATTTCCACAGGTCAGTTCACCCCTCCTGTTCGGATCATGCCCGGGAACGGAGATACTAGGGGCGGGCATCGACGACGCCGCGCTCCCGCGCGCCAGGCGGCGGAGCCTGAGGAGGCCCGCCGGCGCCCAATCGAGGAGGAACGACAGCGTGACCTACGTCATCGCGCAGCCTTGTGTCGACGTGAAGGACAAGGCGTGCATCGAGGAGTGCCCGGTCGACTGCATCTACGAGGGCCGACGGTCCTTGTACATCCACCCGGACGAATGCGTCGACTGCGGCGCCTGTGAACCGGTCTGCCCGGTCGAGGCCATCTTCTACGAGGACGACACTCCCGAGGAGTGGAAGGACTACTACAAGGCGAACGTCGAGTTCTTCGACGACCTCGGCTCGCCCGGCGGCGCCAGCAAGCTGGGGCTGATCGAGCGGGACCACCCGTTCATCGCCGCGCTGCCGCCGCAGGCCTAGAACGCGCTGCTCGCGCATCGGTGGCACGCCCCGGAGCCGGGGCCTGCCGGTGCGCGCGGCCCGCACGTCTGTGCCGCCTCGGTTCCGTACGGTCCGATCGACCCGATCGCCGTGCGGGGCCGGGGCGTTTGCCGTACCGGTTCAGCAGCAGCGCAGCAGCAGTGCCGCACCAGAAAGTGAGTCAGAACCCGTGTCCGCAGTCTCCGACCGGCTGCCCACCTTCCCCTGGGACAAGCTGGAGCCCTACAAGAAGACGGCCGCCGGGCACCCCGACGGCATCGTCGACCTCTCGGTCGGCACCCCCGTCGACCCGGTCCCCGAACGGATCCAGAAGGCCCTGATCGCCGCGGCGGACTCCCCGGGCTATCCCACGGTCTGGGGCACCCCGGAACTGCGCGACGCGCTCACCCGCTGGGTGGAGCGTCGCCTGGGGGCCCGCGAGGTCACCCACCGCCATGTGCTGCCGGTCGTCGGCTCCAAGGAACTGGTCGCCTGGCTCCCCACCCAGCTGGGCCTCGGCCCCGGGGACCGGGTGGCGTACCCGCGGCTGGCCTATCCGACGTACGAGGTCGGCGCCCGCCTGGCCCGCGCGGAGCACGAGGCGTACGACGACCCGACCGAACTGGACCCGACGGGCCTGAAGCTCCTCTGGCTGAACTCCCCGTCCAACCCGACGGGCAAGGTGCTCTCCAAGGCGGAGCTGACCCGGATCGTCGCCTGGGCCCGTGAGCACGGCGTCCTCGTCCTCTCCGACGAGTGCTACCTCGAACTGGGCTGGGACGCCGAACCGGTCTCGGTGCTGCACCCCGACGTCAACGGCGGCTCGTACGAGGGCGTCGTCTCCGTGCACTCGCTGTCCAAGCGGTCCAACCTCGCGGGCTACCGCGCCGCCTTCCTGGCCGGTGACCCCGAGGTCCTCGGACCGCTGCTGGAGATCCGCAAGCACGGCGGCATGATGACCTCGGCGCCCACCCAGGCGGCCATGGTGGCGGCGCTGGGCGACGACGAGCACGTGCGCGTCCAGCGCGAGCGGTACGCGGCCCGCCGCGCCGCCCTGCGGATGGCCCTCCTGGGGCACGGCTTCCGGATCGAGCACAGCGAGGCCGGGCTCTACCTGTGGGCCACCCGCGACGAGTCCTGCTGGGACACCGTCGGCCGCCTCGCCGAGCGCGGCGTCCTGGTCGCGCCGGGCGACTTCTACGGCCCGGCGGGCGAGAAGTTCGTACGCGTCGCCGTGACCGCCACGGACGAGCGCGTACGCGCGGCGGTGGAGCGCCTGAAGGCGTGACGCGGAGAGTGTGACGCCGCGGAGTGCACGACATGCGCGGACGGGGCCCGGGAGAACCCGGGCCCCGTCCGCGTGGGGGCGTGCGTACCGGCGCCCGCGCCGGAACGGCTCAGCCGATCGGCAGCGACGCGGCCGGCAGGGTCTGGGCCGTCGGCACGCCGTCCAGGGGGAGGGAGCCGGTACCCGCGGCCTCGTTGACGACCTGCGTCGTGTCGTTCACGGGACCGGCCAGGTTCGACCCGTCCAGGGCGGTCAGCCCGCCGACGTTCGGGGTGGCCGGCAGCGCGGGGGCCGCGACGGCGGAACCGGCCGCACCGACCCCGGCGGCCGCTCCGGCGGCGACGAGCAGCGCGGCACGGGCGATCCGGCGGGTCAGGGGGAGGGACATGGTGCTCCTTGAGCGGGAGGGAACGATGGCGTGTCCATCCGGGCCCGGTGTCGACCTCCGGGCTCGGACGCAGTGACTACCGCTCGAAGGCCGGGAAGGTTGCGGCAGGGGGACGTAAAGAGTTGGTAATGCGTCGCATGATCGGCTGTGTATAAAAACGGACGAACGGTGCGCGGTTCGACGGGCTGCCGAACGGTTACGGCGGTGCAACCCCAAGGGATACCGCCGTACCAGGGCTGACGGCGCGACGCCCGCGCACGCCGTCAGCGGCCCGTGCTCCGCACGACCCCTGGGAGCGACCTCTCGCACCGCTGTGCGGCACCCCTGGGCGGCGCTACCGCGCGGTCGTGATCCGGACCTCGCCCGCGGCCTCGGTGTTCTTGCCGTCGTTCTCGCCGTCGGTACTGCTGTCGAGCACGCGCCACCGGCTGTCGGCGCCCCCCGCGGTCCACTCCCGCCCGGCGTACGCCACCCGCTCTATGTGCAACGCGGAGGCGTTGGCCACGGCCCAGTGCGCGAGCTGCCAGCCCTGGGCCCCGGCCTTCCGTCCCGTGTCGGCGTCGGCGCGGACCGACAGCGTCACGGTCCGCCCGTCGGAGTCGACGTCGGCATCCGCCAGGGGCGCGGCGGGCGCGGCGGCCGAGGAGGACGGCGAGGGGGAGGGAGCCGGGGAGTCCGCCGTGTCGCTCACCTCGGCACCGGCCGGCTCCAGCGTGCCCCCTCCGAAGTCCCGGGCCAGCGCCGCGCGTACCGCGTCCGCATCCGCCGCACGGGTCGTCCCCG
Organism: Streptomyces sp. NPDC050388; assembly: GCF_040655635.1. Lineage (NCBI taxonomy): Bacteria > Bacillati > Actinomycetota > Actinomycetes > Kitasatosporales > Streptomycetaceae > Streptomyces > Streptomyces sp. NPDC050388. The sequence continues at coordinate 42,327 of NZ_JBFAKH010000036.1, read as the reverse complement.
GACGGCCCTTGCAGGTCAGGGTGGCCGCCGAGTGACCGGTGAGGGCGGCGGCCAGCAGGGTGGCGTCCGGCTCGTGCTTGGCGTACGCCTGCGGGAAGCCGCTGAGCTGCACCCGCTGCGCGGCGACGGTGAGCGGCAGCCGGGTGTAGCCCGGCACCTTCTCCAGGCCCTCGTAGAACTTCTCCGCCGAGTACACCGGGTCCATGATCTCCTCCGGTGTGCCCCAGCCCTGCGAGGGCCGCTGCTGGAACAGGCCGAGCGAGTCGCGGTCGCCGTAGTCGATGTTCCGCAGCGCCGACTCCTGGAGGGCCGTCGCCAGCGCGATCGTCACGGCCCGCTCGGGCAGTTCGCGCGCGGTGCCCACGGCGGTGATCGTCGCCGCGTTCACCGCCTGCTCCGGCGTGAACTCGTACGTGGCTCCGTCGCCCTTGCCCGACACGACGCGGCAGCCCGGGCCGCTGCCGCCCCCCGAGTCGTACTGGACCACGAGGTAGCCGGCGACTCCGAGGAGAACCACGGAGGCCGCCCCGAAGCGGAAGAGGCGGCCACGACGCTTGGAAGGAAGAGGTGGCTCTGACACGCGTACAAGGTACTGGAGAGTACGAGGCGTGTGTGCCGGGTGTGGGCAGTGTGACCGGACCCGCGCGTTAGGGTCGTGGTCATGGCCGACACCCCGCTTGACCTCACCCTGGACGCGGCACGACTGACCGCGCGGCTCGTCGACTTCCCCTCCGTCAGCGGCACCGAGAAGCCGCTCGCGGACGCGATCGAGTCCGTCCTGCGCGACCTGCCGCACCTCACGGTCGACCGGTACGGCAACAACGTCGTGGCCCGGACGAACCTCGGACGCGCGGAGCGCGTGATCCTCGCCGGTCACATCGACACCGTCCCGATCGCGGACAACGTCCCCTCCCGGCTCGACGCGGACGGCGTGCTGTGGGGCTGCGGCACGTGCGACATGAAGGCGGGCGTGGCGGTCCAGTTGCGCCTCGCGGCCACCGTCCCCGCCCCCAACCGGGACCTGACCTTCGTCTTCTACGACAACGAGGAGGTTGCCGCGGACCTCAACGGGCTGAAGCACGTCGCCGAGCAGCACCCCGACTGGCTGGAGGGCGACTTCGCGGTGCTCCTCGAGCCCTCCGACGGCCAGGTGGAGGGCGGTTGCCAGGGCACCCTCCGGGTGCTGCTGAGGACCACGGGCGAGCGCGCCCACTCCGCGCGGAGCTGGATGGGTTCCAACGCGATCCACGCGGCGGCCCCCATCCTCGCCCGCCTCGCCTCCTACGAGCCGCGCCGTCCGGTGATCGACGGCCTGGAGTACCGGGAGGGCCTGAACGCGGTGGGCATCTCCGGGGGCGTGGCCGGCAACGTCATCCCCGACGAGTGCGTCGTCACCGTCAACTTCCGCTACGCGCCCGACCGCTCGGAGGCCGAGGCCCTGGCCCATGTGCGCGAGGTCTTCGCGGACTGCGGCGTGGTCGAGTTCGTCGTCGACGACCACAGCGGTGCGGCCCTGCCCGGCCTGTCCCACCCGGCCGCGGCGGCCTTCATCGAGGCCGTGGGCGGCACTCCCCAGCCCAAGTACGGCTGGACGGACGTCTCCCGCTTCTCGGCGCTCGGCGTCCCGGCGGTCAACTACGGTCCCGGCAACCCCCACCTGGCGCACAAGCGGGACGAACGCGTGGACACGGCGAAGATCCTGGCGGGGGAGGAGCGGCTGCGGTCCTGGCTGACGGCGTGAGGGCGTTTCGGAACGCTCTCCGGCGGACATGCTGACGTCCCCCGTACGTAACCCGCGTGGATCTACGCTGAAGTGGAACGATCTCTCCCCGGCGCCTCGGCGTCCCCCGAGCGGGGAGACAGCAACCGGAGGGAGCACATATGGCTACTGGCAACCCCGAGGGCAAGAAGCGCCCACCGGAGGAACAGCGCCTGGGCCCGGTGCTCCGCAGACGGGGCCAGGTCCAGGCGAGCACCACGGACCAGCGGCTGCTGGACGAGCGCGAGCCCTCGGACTGGGTGCACACCGACCCCTGGCGGGTGCTGCGCATCCAGTCGGAGTTCGTCGAGGGCTTCGGCACGCTCGCCGAGCTGCCGCCCGCCATCAGCGTCTTCGGCTCGGCGCGCACACCGGTGGACTCGCCGGAGTACGAGACCGGTGTCCGGCTGGGCCGGGGCCTGGTCCAGGCGGGCTTCGCGGTGGTCACCGGCGGCGGTCCCGGGGCCATGGAAGCGGCCAACAGGGGCGCGTCCGAGGCCCATGGTGTCTCGGTCGGCCTCGGCATCGAGCTGCCGTTCGAGCAGGGGCTGAACAGCTACGTCGACATCGGCCTGAACTTCCGGTACTTCTTCGTGCGCAAGCTGATGTTCGTCAAGTACTCGCAGGGCTTCGTGGTCCTGCCCGGCGGACTCGGCACCCTCGACGAACTCTTCGAGGCCCTGACCCTGGTCCAGACGCAGAAGATCACCCAGTTCCCCATCGTCCTGTTCGGCACCGACTACTGGGGCGGTCTGGTCGACTGGCTGCACGGCACGGTCATCGCCCAGGGCAAGGCGGCCGCCAAGGACCTCCTCCTCTTCCACGTCACGGACGACGTCGACGAGGCGGTGGCCCTGGTGTCCAAGGAAGCGGGCCGCTGAGACGGCAGGTCGTGGGGGCGCGCGTCCAGGGCGCCGCGCCCCTGCCGGGGGAGCGGGGCGGAGCCCCGCACACACCCCGGCGGGAGCGAGCCCTACGCCAGACCCCGCCGGGCCACCGCGGGATCGCGATGCCCCGCGATCGACGCCACCATGTCCAGCACCTGCCGCGTCTCCGCCACCTCGTGCACCCGGTACACCCGCGCCCCCAGCCACGCGGACACCGCCGTCGTCGCCAGCGTCCCCAGCACCCGCTCCTTCACCGGCCGGTCCAGCGTCTCCCCGACGAAGTCCTTGTTGGACAGCGACACCAGCACCGGCCACCCGGTGGCGACCATCTCGTCCAGCCGCCGCGTCGCCTCGAGGCTGTGCCGGGTGTTCTTCCCGAAATCGTGCCCGGGGTCGATCATCACCGACTCCCGCGGCACCCCCAGGGCCACGGCCCGCTCCGCCAGACCCACGGTCCGCTCGAGGATGTCGGCCATCACGTCCTCGTACGTCACCCGGTGCGGCCGGGTCCGCGGCCGGGCGCCCCCCGCGTGGGTGCACACCAGCCCCGCGCCGTACCGCGCGGCGACCTCCGCGAGCCGCGGATCGACCCCGCCCCACGCGTCGTTGAGCACGTCCGCCCCGGCCTCGCACACGGCCTCGCCCACGTCGTGCCGCCAGGTGTCCACGCTGATCACGACGTCCGGGAAGCGCCGCCGCACCTCGGCGACGAAACCGACCGTCCGCCGTGCCTCCTCCTCGGCGGACACCTCTTCGCCCGGCCCGGCCTTCACCCCGCCGATGTCGATGATCGCGGCACCCTCCGCCACCGCCTGCTCCACGCGCGCGAGCGCCGGTTCGTCGCGGAAGGTCGCGCCCTGGTCGTAGAAGGAGTCCGGGGTCCGGTTCACGATCGCCATGATCACCGGCTCGTGCGGTGCGAATTCCCGCCTGCCCAGCCTGAACATCCCCTGTGACCTCTCCTCGTTCGTAAGGGTTCGTGATGGTCTACAAGACTTCGTAAGGTTCGGTCCGGTTCCGTCCGGTCCGCGGCCGTCCAGGGCCGCCTGTGACCCTGACTGTCAGACTCGCATGGCACGATCGGAGCCACACACCCGACTCCGATCCGCCGACCGATCCGCCGACCGATCCGTTCGACTAGATCCATCCGACTCGATCCAATCGTGGGGGCCCCAGCGATGGTTATGTTCTTGTTCCTGGTCGTCGCGCTCGCCGTAGTGGTCGCCGCGGTGACCCTCGCCGTGGTGGGCGGCGGAGAGAACGGCCCGCTGCCCGAGGCGGTCCCCGACCGCCTGACGGACTCCCTGCCGCTGGACCGCCCGGTCAACCGCGCGGACGTGGACGGTCTCCGCATCCCGCTCGCCGCCCGTGGCTACCGCATGGCCGATGTGGACGACGCCCTCAGCCGTCTCGGCGCCGAGCTCGCCGAGCGCGACGCCCGGATCGCCGACCTGGAGTCCGCGCTCGCCGGTGCCCGCGCCGTCGCGGCCCACATCTCCATGGAGAAGCCCGCCGCACACCCGGAGGGCGAACAGCCGTGACCGACGGCGCCGCCCTCGTCGGCCCGGACGGCGCCCCGCGCTGCCCCTGGGCCCTCTCCACCGAGGACTACATCGCCTACCACGACCAGGAGTGGGGCCGCCCGGTCCACGGGGACGACGCCCTCTTCGAGCGGCTCAGCCTGGAGGCCTTCCAGTCCGGCCTGTCCTGGATCACGATCCTGCGCCGCCGTCCGGGCTTCCGTACCGCCTTCGCCGGTTTCCGGATCGCGGCCGTCGCGGAGTTCACCGACGCCGACCGGGAGCGCCTGCTGGCCGACGCCGGCATCATCCGCAATCGCGCCAAGATCGACGCGACCCTGGCCAACGCGCGCCTGCTGGCCGGGTGGGCGCCCGGCGATCTGGACGCCCTGATCTGGTCCCACGCCCCGGACCGGGCCGGCCGCCCGGCGCCGAGGACCCTCGCCGACGTCCCCGCGGTCACCCCCGAGTCGACGGGGCTGTCCAAGGCGCTGAAGAAACGGGGCCTGCGCTTCGTCGGCCCGACCACGGCCTACGCGCTGATGCAGGCCTGCGGCCTGGTCGACGACCACCTGGAGGGCTGCGTCGCCCGGCGGCCCTGAGCCGCACGGCCCCGGGCCCCGGGTGGTCCCGGGCCCCGGGTGGTCCCGGGCCCCGGGTGGTCCCGGGCCCCGGGTGGCCCCGGCGCCCGGGCCGTCGGTCAGCGGCCCAGGTACTTCGGCTTCTCCTTGTCGATGAAGGCCTGCACGGCGATCGCGTGGTCCTCGGAGGCGCCCGCCCGGGTCTGGAGCTCGTCCTCCTTCTCCAGGGTCTCCTCCAGGGAGTGGCTGAGCCCGTACGCCACCGACTCCTTCAGCGCCGCGTACGCCACCGTCGGCCCCGCCGCCAGCGCCCGCGCGGTCTTCTCCGCCTCCGCGCGCAGTTCGGCGGCGGGGACCAGCCGGTTCGCGATCCCGAGGTCGTACGCCTCCTGGGCCGGGATGTTGCGCGGGAAGAGCAGCAGGTCGGTCGCACGACCGGGGCCGACGACCCGCGGCAGGGTCCAGGAGATCCCGGAGTCCGCGGTCAGCGCGACCCCGGCGAACGACGTGTTGAACGCCGCCGTGTCGGCCACGATCCGGTAGTCCGCCGCCAGCGCGAAGCCGAAGCCCGCTCCGGCCGCGATCCCGTTCACCGCGGCGACCACCGGCTTCGCGGCCCCGGCGAGCGCCTTCACGATCGGGTTGTAGTGCTCGCGTACCGTCTCCATGGTCCGCCCCGAACCGTCCTCGCGGTCGGCGGCCAGCAGCCCGATGTGCTCCTTGAGGTCCTGCCCCACGCAGAACGCCCGGTCACCGGCGGCGGTCAGCAGCACGGCCCGCACGGCGCCGTCGTCCGCGGCGTCCCGGACCGCGTCCCGGAGCGCGACCTTCGCCGCCACGTTCAGCGCGTTCATCGCCTCCGGGCGGTTCAGCGTGATCGTCGCGAGTCCGTCGTGCACCTCGTAGAGCACGGTGTCGGCCATGGTGTGTCCCCTCCGCGTGGCGGCTCGGGGGCGTACCGGCCGGTACGCCCCTGTGCAGGACAGCATGACGGAGATGGCCGACGGTGGCGTGACCCCGGTGTGTGACCTGCGTCAAAGAATTACCGGTCGTTTTCGCTCGGTGGAACTGCGTGCGGTGGCGCAGTATCGCAGCCACATCGCCGAATTGAGTGGTTTTGCTCGCGCGCGTTGCCCAAGCGATGCCGACTGATGTTGGTCATTGGGTCCTGCGATGCGGGATAATGGCCTGGAAGCAATGTGTTCGATGCCGGTGGCGTGTGTCCTGCTTCAAGGACCGCAGGTGCCCTTCAGTGGGCCGTCGGCTTCAGACGGTTGAGCTGGGTTTCAGGAAGGGGAACGAGCATGGCGGCCATGAAGCCGCGGACGGGTGATGGCCCGCTCGAGGTGACCAAGGAGGGGCGGGGCATCGTCATGCGCGTTCCGCTCGAAGGCGGCGGTCGGCTCGTCGTCGAGCTGACCCCGGACGAGGCCGACGCGCTCGGCGACGCCCTCAAGAAGGTCGTCGGCTGACGCGCAAGCGACCATACCCTTTCAGTTTCAGTTCAGTCGCCCCGGTGCCGCACGCGGTACCGGGGCGACTTTTTGAGCAGGTCAGAGCGTTGCCTGATGGCCTGGGCGCGTGTTTGTGCATCTGCTCACCGCTTCACCGCTTCACCGCGCAGAGCAGTCCGTCGCCCACGGGCAGCAGCGACGACACCAGCTCCTGGCTCTCGCGCACGGCCCGCACCAGTTCCCGCAGCCGCAGCACCTCGGTGGGCTGCGGGCCGGAGTCCACCGTCCGGCCGCTCGCGAAGACCCCTTCGAAGGCGACCAGGCCTCCCGGGCGCAGCAGGCGCAACGATTCGGCGAGATAGTCCTGGTACTCGAGCCGGTCCCCGTCGCAGAAGACGAGGTCGTAGCCGGAGTCCGCGAGACGGGGCAGGACGTCCAGGGCCCGGCCGGGGATGAAGCGGGCCCGGTTGGCGGCGAAGCCCGCCGTGCGGAAGGCCTGGCGGGCCGACTGCTGGTGCTCCGGCTCCTGGTCGACCGTGGTCAGTACCCCGTCCGGCCGCATGCCGTGCAGCAGGTGGACCCCGGAGACCCCGCATCCCGTGCCGATCTCCGCGACCGCCTTGGCGTCCACGGTGGCCGCGAGCAACCGCAGAGCCGCGCCCGTACCGGGCGCCACCGAGCGCAGCCCTGCCTCGCGAGCCCGGTCCCGGGCCCAGTGCAGTGCCTCGTCCTCGGCGACATAGGCGTCCGAGAACGCCCAGCTCGTCTGCCGGTTGGCGGTAATGACCCTCTCCTGTCCCCGTGGTTGCCTCGGCGTGACTTTATCCGTTGGCGCCGGGAACCCACTGATGGGACCGGTCGTTCAAGGGGAAGAGCAAGCGGCGTGTGCCGTGAGGGGGGTAAGCGAGTGAGCGAGGACACCGAGCAAGTGCTGACGCAGGCCCACGAGCCGTGGCAGCCCAGATCAATTTCTCGTAAAACCGCTTATCCGGAGCTAACGGGCGAGGTGGCTATGGTAGGGGCTCCACTGGACACCACCAGAGCCGATAGGGGAGGTGCGGCTGCGCCTGTGGATCGGGGCGGAGCGCTGAAGCGCTTCCTCGGATCGGCGGGTAGGCCGAAATCCGTGAACAACACCGCTGCTGACCACATCCACGCCGCTGAGCCGGCCCAGACCGCGAGCTTCTCCACCGACGCGGACGGGCAGGCGTGGACTCCGCCCACCTGGGAGGAGATCGTCAGCACGCACAGCGGCCGGGTCTACCGGCTCGCCTACCGTCTCACCGGTAACCAGCACGACGCGGAGGACCTCACCCAGGAGGTCTTCGTCCGCGTCTTCCGCTCGCTGTCGACGTACACGCCGGGCACCTTCGAGGGCTGGCTGCACCGCATCACCACCAACCTCTTCCTGGACATGGTGCGCCGTAAGCAGCGGATCCGGTTCGACTCGCTGGGCGACGACGCGGCCGAGCGGCTGCCCAGCAAGGAGCCCACCCCCCAGCAGGTCTTCCACGACACCCACTTCGACGCGGACGTCCAGCAGGCCCTCGACACCCTCGCTCCGGAGTTCCGCGCCGCGGTCGTCCTCTGTGACATCGAGGGACTGTCGTACGAGGAGATCGCCGCGACCCTCGGCGTCAAGCTCGGCACGGTCCGGTCCCGGATCCACCGCGGGCGTTCCCAGCTGCGCAAGGCCCTCGCTCATCGCTCGCCCCAGGCGCGCGCGGAGCGCCGCTCCTTCGTGCCGCGTGTTCCCGCACTGGGGGGAGGGGGCACGAGCGCGTGAGTGGATCACGGCCGAAACCTGCCGAGGGACACCTCGCAGAGGAGCACCTGGGAGACCGACTCTCCGCCCTGGTGGACGGAGAGCTCGGTCATGACGCGCGCGAGCGCGTACTGGCACACGTCGCCACCTGCGCGAAATGCAAGACGGAGGTGGATGCGCAACGCCGCCTGAAGAACGTCTTCGCGAAGGCGGCCCCGCCACCACCCTCCGAGAGCTTCCTGGCCCGCCTCCAGGGCCTGCCCGCGGGCGGTGACCTGGGCGGCGGCTCGCCGCTGAGCGGAAGAGGACTGCCGGGCGACCCGTCCGGGCCGCACGGCCGGATCTCCGGAGTCTTCGGGACCGGCAGTCGTGGCGAGCGGTTCGAGTTCGCCTACGCGCCCTCCGGCCGGCATGCTCCGCTGCCGGCCTCCTCAGCGGGCGCGATCGGAGCCGACCGGGGCTTCCGCATCCATGACGTCAGCCGACCGGAGCCGGACCGGCCCGCCTCGCGCGGGCTGCGGTTCGCCGCCGCTGCCGCCGGAGCGGTGTCGCTGGCCGCGATCGCCCTCGGCGGTGTGGCCGGGGTCACGCCCGCCGACACGGCGGCCCGTGGCTCGGGCAACGGCAGCAACGTGACTCCGATGCGCACCCAGGGCAGCGCGGCGACGACGGCGCCCGACTCCCAGCGGCGCCGCGGCACCGCGCCGTCGGTCGCTCAGCCGCAGGGGCAGAGCGCCCCGGGCGACGTTCCGGCACAGGCCTCCGCGCCGCTGCTGCCCGGGGTGCCGCCGCCCGCCCACCGACACCACAGTGCCCTGGCGGCCCCGGTCATGGCCGACGCGGCCCTGGTGTCCCCGCTGATACCGCCGCTCAGCACGGCCCCGCCGCTCGTGCTGTCCGCGTGGGAGCCGACCTCCGGGCTCATGACACCCGGTTCGTTCCCCACCGCCCACGGGTCCACGGCCCCCGGGACCACCGCGACCGGTTCCACGGCCACTGGTTCCACGGCCACCGGTTCCACGGTCGGTGCGACCGCGGCTCCGGCCCCCGCCGTGTCCTCGGCGTCCTCGGCGGCTTCCCGCATGCTCCGCTGACCGGTGCACCGACCCCACCCCGTCCGCTGCGCACGGGCGTGCGAACCTGATTGAATCCAGGTGGCGCGCCCAGGCCGACTGCAGCCGGGTGCCGGACCGGCTCTGACGCGCGAAGACGTACGGAGCCACGGAGTCGACGATCTGCGGCCAGCTGTGGGGAGAGCATGAACGAGGGGAAGCCCACGGAGGCGGGCCCGACGGGGGAGCAGGAGGCGTCCGCCGGGCCGGCAGCGGCCGGAGCCACCCCGGCCGAGGCGGTGCACCGGGACACGGAGCCCGACAGGGAGCGTGCGCGGGGCGCCGACGGAGACTTCGAACTCGCGCGGCCCGCTGCACCTGCGACCGCCCCCGGGGGCGACTACGAACTGCACCGGCCCCTGAGCGCCGAGGCCACGGAAGCCACGGAGACCGGCGAGGCAGCGGTGGCAGGCCGCCTCACCGGGGCCGCCGAGCCCGCCGGGGCCGGGTACGGCACGGGGCAGACCGAGCAGCCCCGGCCGCTGCACGACCCCGACCCCTACAGCACCCCGCCGTACGGCGAGCCGGGGCCCTGGGCGCCGGCGCCCCCGGTTCAGCATCCGGCGGCAACTCCCGCGCAGGACACGGCGGTCCCGCCCCCGGTGCGGCATCCGGCGTCGGGCATGACGGCGCCCGGCGCGCCCGCCCCGGCCCCCACCGCTCCCACCGTGCTGGAGCCCGGCACCCCGGCCGCGAGCCACACCGCACCCACACCCGCGCCCCCGGCCGCCCCCGCCACGGACGCCGCGGCGGCAGCCGACCCCTGGCAGCGTTACGACCCCTGGGCGGCGCCCGCCGCCGGGGCGAGTGCGCCGTTGCAGCAGACCGGGGCCGCGGAGCCCACGAAGGACCAGCGGCGCAAGCGCGCCCGGAGGAAGCTCATCGGCCTCATGCTGGTGGTCGCGCTCGCCTCCGGCGTCGTCGGCGGAATCGTGGGCGCCCACCTGGAGCGCAACGGTGGTGTGGGTGCCGTGGAGCTGCCGCAGGCCGGGGAGGAGCCCGCCGGACGGGACCCCGGGAGCATCGCCGGGATCGCCGCGCAGGCGCTGCCCAGCGTCGTCACCCTGCACGTCAGCGGCGCCGCGTCGGCGGGCACCGGTACCGGATTCGTGCTCGACGGCCGCGGGCACATCCTCACCAACGACCATGTCGTGCAGCCCGCCGGAAGCGACGGCGAGATCACCGTCACCTTCCACAGCGGCGACACCGCGAGGGCCACGCTCGTCGGCCGGGACAGCGGCTACGACCTTGCCGTGGTGAAGGTCAAGGGCGTCAGCGGACTGGACCCCCTGCCTCTCGGCAACTCGGACAACGTGAGGGTGGGCGACCCCGTCATCGCCATCGGCGCCCCCTTCGACCTGGCCGGCACGGTCACCGCCGGCATCATCAGCGCGCGGGAACGCCCCATCACGGCGGGCGGCGGGCGGGGCGACGGCAGCGACGTGTCGTACGTCGACGCCCTGCAGACCGACGCGCCGATCAACCCCGGCAACTCCGGCGGCCCCCTGCTCGACGCCCAGGCCCGCGTGATCGGCATCAACTCCGCCATCCGCTCCGCCGGCAGCGGTGGCGACGAGGGGGAGAGCGGCCAGGCGGGGTCCATAGGGCTCGGGTTCGCCATCCCCATCAACCAGGGCAAGCGCGTCGCCGAGGAACTGATCAACACCGGTAGGGCGACCCACCCGGTGATCGGCATCACCCTGGACATGGACTACACCGGTGACGGCGCCCGCGTCGGCACCAGGGGCAGCGACGGAGGGCCCCCGGTCAGCACCGGCGGTCCCGGAGCCAAGGCCGGGATCAAGGCCGGCGACGTCATCACGAAGGTCGACGGCCGACGCGTCCACTCGGGTGAGGAACTCATCGTCAAGACCCGCGCCCACCGCCCCGGGGACCGGCTGGAGCTCACCCTGGAACGGGACGGTGAGGAGCGGGAGGTCTCGCTGGTGCTCGGGTCCTCCGGCGGTGACTGAGCGGGGCGGCGACCGAGGCGTACCGCACGCCACGAGAAGGCGAACGGGCGGGGAAGAGCCCCCGCCGCACGCGCCCGGAAGCCACGGGACGGTACCGGTCGTACGGGGCGGCGGGTACCGTGGATCCGGCCCGGACCACGGAGGACCGCACGGACGTACGGGCGCACGGACGAATTGACGCACCGACCACCGAGGGCCGAGGGCCGAGGGCCGAGAACATCGCAAGGAGCTTCAGGTGTTCAATGACATAGGACCGCTCGAGCTGGTGACGCTCGTCGTCCTCGCCGTGCTCGTCTTCGGTCCGGACAAGCTCCCCAAGGTCATCCAGGACGTGAGCAGGACGATCCGGAAGATCCGCGAGTTCTCGGACAGTGCCAAGCAGGACATCCGCGAGGAACTCGGCCCGGAGTTCAAGGACTTCGAGTTCGAGGACCTCAACCCCAAGACGTTCATCCGCAAGCAGCTGGACAGCGACGAGCTGGGGCTCAAGGAGATCCGCAGCGGCTTCGACCTGAAGAAGGAGATGGCCGACGTCACGGACGCCGTCCACGGCCGCGACTCCACGTCGTCTTCTGCGTCCTCTGCGTCCTCTGCGTCCTCTGGGGGTGGCCGCATCGACATGACGAAGAAGCCCGAGCCGTCGGCCGCCGACGACCGCCCGCCCTTCGACGCGGACGCCACCTGAGGCACACCCTGCGCGGATCCGTGGAAGCACGGCCCCGGCGCACGTGACGCGTTTCATACTCCGCAGGGGCCCCGCACGGCCTGAACCGGACATCCAAGCGGCCCACGCGCCGGGCGCTTCTCCCGGCCCGCGCCGACGAGGTGGCTATGCTGCCCCAGTTGTTGTGCGGTCCGGACGAGTACGCCCGAAGGGGGGCGGGCCGCCCCGGTCCGCCCAGAGCGAGGAGGCGTCCGGGCATGGAGACGACGAGTCGGGCAGTCGCGCAGGCGGCGGCCGCGGAGGACGGAGGACACGCCCCCTCCGCCTGGCGTACGGTCGACGGCTACCTGCGCGCGCCCTTTCCCTGGTACGGCCTCGACGAGGCGTTCACGGGGCGGCGCTGGCTGATGCAGGTCGGGGCCACGGCCGACGGGGTCGTCGAGCACGGGTCGATCGGGCACGGCGACGAGCCCTCGGTGCGCAGCGAGTACACGGCCGGGAACGGCCAGGAGGTCAAGGAGAAGTTCGCGGTCGCCGTGACCGTGGCCGCCAACCCGGTGCGCCGCAGCGCGGACGGCACCGGCCTGCTGGAGGCCACCTCGGTGTCCTCCGCCGCCTGGCTCGCCGGTGTGGGGCTGCTGTCGTTCACCTGGCCGGGCCAGATGGACCACTCCCTGCGCGACGACTGGCTGGAGCAGCAGACGGAGACGGCCTGGGTGCTCGCGGACGACCTCGCCGGCCCGGACTGGTCGACGCTGTCCCTTCCCGTGGACGGGGTGCCGACGCCCTTCCACTACCGGGAGTCCGAGTTCGGCTGGGTGCTCGCGGGGTCGACGCAGGCGGGTGTGCACGTCGGCGCGTACGGCAGGGGCATGAGCGCGTACGGCCTGGGCTTCGCCGTGGTCAAGGACATCAGCGCCTACGCGGGGGCCTGAGCCGCGGTCCGTGCGGGAGTCCCCGTACGGACCCGTGCGGCCGCCCCGTAGGGCGAAGGGCGCCGCCCCGGCGGACGGCGCCCCCTGTATGAGTGCGCTGCGGCGGCTCCCGGCCCCTTACGGGCCCGCCGGAGCGCTCAGAACTTGTTGCGCGGCGTGATGCCCAGCGACAGGCCCGCCAGGCCGCGCTGGCGGCCGCCGAGCTTGCCGGCGATCGAGCGGAGCGCCGAACCGGCGGGGGAGTCCGGGTCGGACAGGACGACCGGCTTGCCCTCGTCGCCGCCCTCGCGCAGGCGCACGTCGATGGGGATGGAGCCGAGCACCGGGACGTCGGCGCCCGTGGTCCGGGTCAGCCCGTCGGCCACCGACTGGCCGCCGCCGGTGCCGAAGACGTCGACCATCTCGTCGCAGTGCGGGCACGGCAGGCCGGACATGTTCTCGACCACGCCGACGATCTTCTGGTGGGTCTGCACGGCGATGGAACCCGCCCGCTCGGCCACCTCGGCCGCCGCCTGCTGGGGCGTGGTGACGACCAGGATCTCGGCGTTCGGGACCAGCTGGGCGACCGAGATCGCGATGTCACCGGTGCCCGGGGGCAGGTCGAGCAGGAGCACGTCCAGGTCGCCCCAGTACACGTCCGCCAGGAACTGCTGCAGCGCGCGGTGCAGCATCGGGCCGCGCCACACGACCGGCGCGTTGCCCGGGGTGAACATGCCGATGGAGATGACCTTCACGCCGTGCGCGGACGGCGGCATGATCATGTTCTCGACCTGGGTCGGACGCCCGTCGGCGCCCAGCATGCGCGGCACCGAGTGACCGTAGATGTCGGCGTCCACGACGCCCACCTTCAGCCCGTCGGCCGCCATCGCCGCCGCCAGGTTCACCGTCACCGACGACTTGCCGACACCGCCCTTGCCGGAGGCGACCGCGTACACCCGGGTCAGGCTGCCCGGCTTGGCGAACGGCACCTCGCGCTCGGCCTGGCCGCCCCGCAGGGCGTTCGCCAGCTCCTTGCGCTGCTCGTCGCTCATCACGTCCAGCGTGACGTCGACGCGGGTGACGCCCTCGACCCCGGCGACCGCGTCCGTCACCCGCTGCGTGATGGTGTCCCGCATGGGGCAGCCGGAGACCGTCAGGTACACGGTGACCGCGACCGCACCGTCCGCACCGATCTCCACAGATTTGACCATGCCGAGCTCGGTGATGGGCCGGTTGATCTCCGGGTCGTTCACCGTCGCCAGTGCTTCGCGCACCGCGTCTTCCGTAGCCATGATGTCGATGGTACGGCGCCCGGTACATTCCCCGGTAAGCCCGTCAGTGGTCGTCTGCGTCACGTCCCGGAGGCCGCTGCGCCCGCATGGCGGGGAACGAGCCGTGGTGATCCCGGTGTCCGTTGTGGCGTTCCTCCAGCTCCTTCACCACGTCCTGCAGTTCCGAGCGGATCCAGTCCCGCGTCGCGACCTCCCCGAGCCCGATCCGCAGGGCGGCGATCTCCCGGGTCAGGTACTCGGTGTCCGCGATCGACCGCTCGCCCTGCTTGCGGTCCTGCTCCAGGTTGACCCGGTCGCGGTCGTCCTGCCTGTTCTGCGCGAGCAGGATCAGCGGGGCGGCGTAGGAGGCCTGGAGGGACAGCATCAGGGTCAGGAAGATGAACGGGTACTCGTCGAAGCGCAGTTCCTGCGGCGCGAACACGTTCCACACCAGCCACACGATGATGAAGACCGTCATCCAGACGATGAACCGCCCGGTGCCCAGGAAACGCGCGATCCGTTCCGACAGCCGCCCGAAGGCCTCCGGGTCCCACTCGGGCAGGAGCCGGCGCCGGGGGGCGCGCGGCTGGTCCAGCCGGGGTGTACGCGGGCGCCCGGCGGCCGTGGCGCCCGCCGGCAGGCGCTCGCGCCCGCCCTCTCGCTCAGGTGTCATCGGTCACCACCCCGTCGCCGTCCTCGGCGTCCCTGCCGTTCGTCTCGTCGGTGTCGTGCGCGTTGTCGCTGTCGCCGCCGTTGTCGCCGTTGTCGTCCAGATGGAACTCGGTCTCCCGCCAGTCCTCGGGCAGCATGTGGTCCAGTACGTCGTCCACCGTCACCGCGCCCAGCAGCGCACCCGCCTCGTCGACCACGGGCGCCGCCACCATGTCGTACGTGGCGAAGAACCCGGCGACCACGGGGAGCGCCGCGTCCGGCTCCAGCGGCTGCAGGTCGTCGTCGAGGATCGAGCCGACCAGGGTGTACGGGGGGTCGCGCAGCAGGCGTTGGAAGTGGACCGTGCCCAGGTACTTGCCGGTCGGGGTCTCCTCCGGCGGCCGGCAGACGTAGACCTGAGCCGCGTGCGCCGGGGACAGATCGGGGTTGCGGATGCGGGCCAGCGCGTCGGCGACGGTCGCGTCGGGCCTCAGCACGATCGGCTCGGTCGTCATCAGACCGCCCGCGGTGTGCTCCTCGTACGACATCAGGCGCCGCATGTCGGCCGCGTCGGCGGGCTGCATCAGGCTGAGCAGCCGCTCCTTGTCCGCCTCGGGCAGTTCGGAGAGCAGGTCGGCGGCGTCGTCGGGGTCCATGGCCTCCAGGACGTCGGCGGCGCGCTCCTCCTTCAGCTTGCCGAGGATCTCCACCTGGTCGTCCTCGGGCAGCTCCTCCAGCACGTCCGCCAGGCGGTCGTCGTCCAGGGCGGCGGCGACCTCGGCGCGGCGCTTGGGGGAGAGGTGGTGCAGGACGTTCGCCAGGTCGGCGGGGCGCAGCTGCTCGAAGGTGGCGAGCAGGTTCTCGGCGCCCTGCCCCTTCTCCTCCAGGGAGAAGCCGGTGACCGCGGACCACTCGACGGTCAGTGCCTCCCCCTTGCCGCGCCGAAACGTTCCGCCCTTCTTGCCCTTGCGGACGAACACCCGGTCGATCTCCCATTCCCGACGGGCCGGCAACTGATGCACCGACAAGTCGAGGACGGTGACCTCCTCGTCGGTCTCCACCAGAGTCACCCTGCGGTCCAGGAGTTCACCGAAGACGAGCCGCTCGGTGGGCCGCTGCTCGAAGCGCCGGACGTTGAGCACACCGGTGGTGATGACCTGACCGGACTGCACGGCGGTCACCCGGTTCATGGGCAGGAAGATGCGGCGCCGGGTGGGGAGTTCGACCACCAGGCCGAGCAGCCTCGGTGGGCGGCGGCCGACCCGCAGCATGACGACCAGGTCGCGCACGCGCCCCACCTGGTCGCCGGCCGGGTCGAAGGCGGCGACGCCGGAGAGGTGCGAGACGAAGAACCGGGGGGCGCCCGCTGCCATGGCGGCGGCTCCTTTTCATACGGGGTCGTGCCGTGCGTGATGCTGCTTGCTCTGTTCCTGTCTCTTCCCGTCTTCGGTCTCCGGGTGCCCTGCTCAAGTGGGTTTCAGGCTAGCCCGTCCTGATCGTCGGTGCCCGAGGGCCAGTCCGGACGGACTGCCTCCGTCCGGGCCGTACGGCCCCGGTAATCTGCGGTACGCCGTTCAGGTCCCCATCAGAGAGGCAGCGCAACCTGTGACTCCGATCTCCCAGGGCCGGTCCCGCACCGCCGCGCTGGCGCGTGCCGTGTGCGTGCTGCTCGTGACCGGAATGACGCTCACGGGATGCTCCGAGGAAGTGGACCCGAACGAGGGCACCAACGGTGTCGGCAGACTGACCGCCGACGAGATCCAGAAGAGGACCCTGACGGCCGCCACATCGGTCGAGACCGTGCGGCTGCACGGAAGCGTGGTCACCAGCGGGAGCACCTACAAGCTCGACATGCGGCTCAAACCCGAGGGCGGCATCGGTTCGGTCACCGCCGGAGGGCAGACGTTCAGGCTGCTGAAGGTCGACGACGAGCTTTTCCTGAAGGCCGGCGCGGATTTCTGGGCGAACGGCAAGGGAGACAAGGACGCCGCGGAGGGCGGGGGCGAGGCCGTGAGCGACGAGGGCGGCGGCGCGTCGGACACGGCGGTGGCCGGCAAGCTCGCCGAGAAGTACGTGAAGGTGCCGGAGAATGATCCGTCGTACAAGAAGTTCATCGGCTTCGCGGACAAGGATGTCCTCCTCGGCGCGCTGCTGACCCTGCACGGCAAGCTGGCCACGGACGGCCACCACGAGCAGGGGGGTGTCCGGTGCATCCGCATCGCCGGCGACCAGGGCTCCGGCGGCACCCTGGACGTCTCCCTGGAGGGCAAGCCGTATCCCCTGCGCCTGGTGCGGGCCGGCAAGGCGGGCACCCTCACCTTCTCGGCCTGGGGCAGTGACTTCGCCCTGGAGAAACCGGCCGAGGACGAGACCCTGGACTACGGCGGACAGCTCCCGGCCTCGTAGCCACGGCGGGGCCGCGACCGGCTAACGGTGCTTCTTCGGGCCCCGCCTGCCCGCCAGCAGCCGGGGCAGGCCCGCGGGGAGCGGACGCCGGGTCGTCACCGGGGTCGGCAGCGGGGGCCCGGCCAGCGAGCCGTCGGGCAACGGCGCCGTCGCCCCGGTCGGCTCCAGGCGCAGGACGCGGCACTCACGGGCCCAGCGCTCCGTCATCGCCTCGCCGTCGGGTGCGTTGAGGCGCTTGCCCTTGAGCACGGTGACCGCCGCGTCCCACTCCTCGGAGCCGGACGGCAGCTCCACGACCTTCGCGGCCCAGGAGACCAGCCTGCCGCCCTTGTCCTTGCTGCGCACCGTCACCTCGGCCGAGACGCCGTCGGCCAGCCCCGGCAGCGGCTGCTCCCCGGGCCCGTCACCGACCAGGCACATCGCACCCTCGTGCCACACGTGCCACAGCGGCCGGGCCGGGGCACCGGGCCCCTCGACCCAGACGAGGCCGGACTTCTTCGTGGCCTCCTCGATGAGGGCCCGGTCGAACAGCGCACTGGTCGCACTTGTCATGGGGCCCAGCCTATCCAGGGCCCGCTCGGGGACAGGGCTCCTCCCGGGGCCGGCCGTTCCCCCCGGGGTCGGCCCTTCTCTCAGAGCCAGCCGTTGCGCTTCAGGGTGCGGTGGATGCCCAGGCAGAGGATCACGGTCACGCTGAGGATCACCGGGTAGCCGTACTTCCATTCCGTCTCCGGCATGTAGTCGAAGTTCATGCCGTACACCCCGCAGACCATCGTCGGCACGGCGATGATGGCGGCCCACGAGGTGATCTTGCGCATGTCCTCGTTCTGCGCCACGGACGCCTGCGCGAGATTGGCCTGGAGGATGGAGTTGAGCAGCTCGTCGAAGCCGATCACCTGCTCGTGTACCCGGGCCACGTGGTCGGCGACGTCCCGGAAGTACTTTTGGATCTCCGGGTCGACCAGCCGCATCGGCCGCTCGCTGAGCAGCTGCATGGGCCGCAGCAGTGGCGACACCGCCCGCTTGAACTCCAGCACCTCGCGCTTGAGTTGGTAGATCCGGCCGGCGTCCGTACCGCGCGGCGTGCCGCCCCGGCCCGGCGAGAACACCTCCGTTTCCACCTCGTCGATGTCGTCCTGCACCGCGTCGGCGACCGCGATGTAGCCGTCGACGACGTGGTCGGCGATGGCGTGCAGGACGGCCGAGGGGCCCTTGGCCAGCAGCTCGGGGTCCTCCTGGAGACGGTGCCGCAGGGCCCGCAGGGAGCCCTGGCCGCCGTGCCGGACGGTGATGAAGAAGTCCCGGCCGGTGAAGCACATCACCTCGCCGGTCTCGACGACCTCGCTGCTGGAGTTGAGCCGGTCGTGGTCGAGGTAGTGGATGGTCTTGAAGACCGTGAAGAGCGAGTCGTCGTAGCGCTCCAGCTTGGGCCGCTGATGGGCCTGGACCGCGTCCTCCACGGCCAGCGGGTGCAGCCCGAACTCGCGTGCGATACCGGCGAATTCGTCCTCGGTCGGCTCGTGCAGGCCGATCCACACGAAGCCCGAGTCACGGCGCACCAGGCGCATCGCCTCCTGCGGGGTGAGCGGGCTCTCGGTGGCCACGCGCCGGCCGTCGCGGTAGATGGCACAGTCGACGACCGCGGTGGTCGTCGCCGGGTCGCGGGTGCTGTCGTAGGGGGCGCTGCTCTCCTTGCGCGGCGGGACACGGGAGGGACGGACCACGGCGCGCAGGTCGCGGATCATCGACATGGCGGGCTCCTTCGCGAAACGGGCAACGAAAGGCGCCGGTGCGACGGGTGGAACCACCCGGAATGAGGACGTCCTGACCAGGGATTGTCCCTGCCTCCGAGAAGAGTTGAGGCGCAGGATGTTTGGCACGTCCACAAAGCGGGGAGCACCGAACCGTCGCGGTGGCGAGTTCCGTCGCTGACACAGCTACTGGGGCAGATCAGACACAACGAAACGAGATGCTCTTCCGGTGAAGACGCGATGGTGAGGGGTGGCAGCCAGTACGGAGCGGCTACATCAGCGGGTGGAAGAGCGGGTGCTACTGCACGGTCGACTTCGGTCCATGCCAGCCCCACCTCCTCCGGCCGGTCCCTCGTGAGGGACGATCCTCATCCCCTGAGGGGATTCAGGGGATTCCCCCGTGGGGGGAAGCGTCACATCGGGGCTCGGGACGCGGACCGACTCTCCCAGCGCACTGAGGCGACGCCCTGAAGTGACGTCCTCAAGGCCTGGGCGGTGCCTGGGCGGCCTCCTGCGTGCTGCCCCGAACCACCGGGCCAGAGTAGCAGCCGACCTATGTGTCAAGGTGCCGCTTCGCCTGCTACTGGCGAGTTCTATGCTCGCCGCATGGCTGATGTTCTTCCTCTGGTCGAGGCCCGGTTGCGTACGGCTCTGGGCGAACCGGACGCACGCGCGGCGGTCACCTTCCTGGGTACGGACCGCTTCGAGGTGCTGCGTTTCCGCGAGGGCGACATCGTGCGCTACGCCACCCTCGGCATGTCCGCGCAGCCCATGGCCGACCCCACGGCGGTGGTCGCGGACCCGGTGGCGGGCCCTCGCGTGGAGCTGCTGCTGTCCGTACGGGCCGGTCTCGCCGACACCGACAAGGTGCTCCGTCCGCTCGCCGTGCTCGCGGCGTCCCCGCAGGTCGAGGGCGTGGTCGTGGCCCCCGGCGCCTCCCTCGACGTCGGTGAACCGCTGTGGCCCGGGGCCCCGTTCACCTCGGTGCTGGTCGCCGAGCCCGGCGGTCTGGTGGAGGACCTGGAGCTCGACGAGCCCCTGGAGCCCGTACGGTTCCTGCCGCTGCTGCCGATGACTCCGAACGAGGCCGCCTGGAAGCGGGTGCACGGTGCTCAGGCGCTCCAGGAGCGCTGGCTGGCCCGGGGCACGGACCTGAGGCACCCCGCCCGCGCCTCCGTCCCGCTGGAGTGAGCAAGCTCACCCCCCTCCTCGCCAACTGGCCGGTTCCCGGCCGACGTTGACGGGAGGGCGCAGGGTGTCGTCCGGGCCGGTGAACCGGACCGGACGGCCGGACGGGCCGAGTGGGGCGCGTCCGGTTCCGGGTGACCGGTTCGGTCCGGACGGGTGATCGTCCTTGACGTGACGGTGCGAGGGTAGGACCGTGGGGCCCTATGAGGGGCGAACCCAGTTGCCCGAAGTGTGGTGGCCGGGTCAGGGCTCCCGGCCTCTTCTCCGATGCGTGGCAGTGCGATGTGCACGGCGTGGTGCATCCGCTCCAGCCCGTGATACCGCCGAGCGTCGACGCCCTCAACGTCGTCGTGCAGCGCACCCGGGTGCCGGTGTGGATGCCGTGGCCGCTGCCGGTGGGCTGGCTGTTCACCGGCGTGGCCTCGGCGGGTGACGACCGTAGCGGCGGCCGGGCCGCCGCCGTCGCCTGCACCGGGCCCGGACCGCTCGGCGGCATGGGAGAGCTCGTCCTCGTGGCCGAGGAACTCGGCGTCGGGCTGGGCGCGCGGTACGCGGGCGTCGACGGCCCGGACCCCGGCCCGTATCTGAACGTCGAGAAACCCGCCGACACCAAGGTGCTGGCCGCCGGCCGGCCGACCCCGCTCTGGCACGTCTCCAAGGCGCCGGACGACCGGGCGGTCTTCGCGGGCGAGGCCCTCGGGATGTGGCTGTGGGCGGTGCTCTGGCCCGAGCAGTCCGGGCTCCTGATGTACGACGAGCTGGTCCTCACCGACCTCCGGGACGCCGGGGCCGAGGTGGAGCTGGTGCCCTGCGGGGCGCTGTCACCGCGGCTGATGGAGACGAGACCGTAGGTCCTCGTGCGGTGGGTTACGGGGCCCGTGGGGCGGCTGCGCGGGAGGGAGCGGGGGCGAGGAACGCGGAGAGCAGTAGGGGGCGCAGAACGGGTTCGGGTGTGACAGGGGCGTTCGGAAATACGGTTATCCTGAGGCGTCCCTGTCCGTCGGCCACCGCTTGGAGCAACGCGTCGTGCGTATCGATCTGCACACCCACTCCACCGCGTCCGACGGTACGGACTCCCCGGCCGACCTGGTCCGCAAGGCCGCCGCTGCCGGTCTCGACGTCGTCGCGCTGACCGACCACGACACCACCCGTGGTCACGCCGAGGCCCTCGCCGCGCTCCCCGCGGGGCTCGCGCTGGTGACCGGCGCCGAGCTCTCCTGCCGGCTCGACGGTGCCGGCGTGCACATGCTGGCCTACCTCTTCGACCCCGAGGAGCCGGCCCTGCTCGCCGAGCGCGAGCTGGTCCGGGACGACCGGGTGCCGCGGGCCCGGGGCATGGTCGCCAAGCTGAACGCCCTGGGCGTGCCCGTCACCTGGGAGCAGGTCGCGCGGATCGCCGGCGACGGCTCGGTGGGCCGCCCGCACGTGGCCACCGCACTCGTCGAACTGGGCGTGGTGGCGAGCGTGGACGACGCGTTCACCCCTCAGTGGCTGGCCGACGGCGGCCGGGCCCACGTGGAGAAGCACGAGACGGACCCCTTCGAAGCGCTCCGGCTGATCAAGGGTGCGGGCGGGGTCGCGGTGCTCGCCCACCCGGCCGCCGTCAAGCGCGGCCGGACCGTACCGGAGTCCGTGATGGCCGAGCTGGCCGAGGCCGGCCTCGACGGCATCGAGGTCGACCACATGGACCACGACCCCGGGACCAGGGCGCGGCTGCGGGGCCTCGCGAAGGAACTGGGGTTGCTGGTGACCGGGTCCAGCGACTACCACGGCAGCCGGAAGAGCTGCGAGCTCGGCGAGTTCACGACGGACCCCGAGGTGTACGGCGAGATCACGCGGCGCGCGACCGGCGCGTTCCCGGTGCCGGGGGCCGGCGGAGCCTGAGTCCCACGCCCGCACGCCCCACCCGCTCCTCCGGCTCGTCGTCCCTTTGTCCGGGGCGCCGACGCCCTTCTTTCCCCCTGCTCATCCCCTGAGCTCTTTCCTCGAGCGCTCCGCGCTCGCTCGTTCCCAGCAAGGCACTCATGTTCGACGTCGCCGTCTTCGGCTCCCTCTTCCTGACCCTCTTCGTCATCATGGATCCCCCGGGGATCACCCCGATCTTCCTGGCCCTGACCGCGGGGCGGCCCGCCATGGCGCAGAAGCGGATGGCCTTCCAGGCCGTCTGCGTGGCCGGCGGCGTGATCGTCCTGTTCGGGCTGGTCGGACAGCAGATCCTCGACTACCTGCACGTTTCCGTGCCGGCGCTGATGATCGCGGGCGGGCTGCTGCTTCTGCTGATCGCGCTCGACCTGCTCACCGGCAAGACCGACGAGCCCCAGCAGACCAAGGACGTCAACGTCGCGCTGGTCCCGCTGGGCATGCCCCTACTGGCCGGCCCCGGCGCGATCGTGTCGGTCATCCTCGCCGTGCAGAAGGCGGACAGCACGGCCGCCCAGGTGTCGGTGTGGGCAGCGATCCTCGCCGTTCACGTCGTGCTGTGGCTGGTCATGCGGTACTCGCTGCTGATCATCCGGGTCATCAAGGACGGCGGGGTGGTCCTGGTGACGCGCCTCGCGGGCATGATGCTCTCCGCGATCGCCGTGCAGCAGATCATCAACGGGATCACGCAGGTGATCCAGGGCGGCTGACCGTCCCGCGGTGCGCGTCCCGCGTCATGGCACGTCTCGAGTCATCGCGCGTCCCGCGTCATGAGGCTGGTGTGTCGGCCGGGCGGATCCACAGGCGCTGCCCGATGGCGGCGGCCTGCTGAACGATACGGTTGACGGAGGCGGCATCCACAACGGTGCTGTCCACGGCGGTGCCGTCGATGTCGTCGAGTCGCATGATTTCGAAGCGCAAGCACTTCTCCCTTCGCCTGGTCGTCCTCCTGGAGGAGAACCGTGGGGTGGACGGCTCACGAGCCGGACCGGCCCGCGTGCCACCCTGGGTGAACGGGTTATCCCGGGCAAATATTCCTTATGCTAAGGAAATCATTTGTTCGACTAAGGATCGATCGAATACTGACGGTCGAGCGTTTCGAAGGAGACCGACCGGGGCCGGTTGTGTTCACACAGTGACCGCCAGGACAATAGAGATGATGAACGACGACCTCGCGGGCCTGAACTCCCGTATCGACCGCACGAACGAGCTGCTCCAGCGCATGCTCGCCGAGGTGGCGAAGACGCCCTCGACGCACGCGATCTTCGTGGACGCCGGCTACCTGTACGCGGCGGCGGGGCGGCTGGTGGCCGGGACGGAGGACCGCAGGGCCTTCGACCTCGACGCCGAGGGGCTCATCGACGCACTCATCGACCGGGCCCGCACCATCTTCGCGGACAGCAGGCTGCTGCGCGTCTACTGGTACGACGGGGCCCGGCGCCGCATCCACACCGCCGAGCAGCAGACCATCGCGGAGCTCCCCGACGTCAAGGTCCGCCTCGGCAACCTCAACGCCAACAACCAGCAGAAGGGCGTCGACTCCCTGATCCGCTCCGACCTGGAGTCACTGGCCCGGCACCGCGCCATCAGCGACGCGGCCCTGCTGGGCGGCGACGAGGACCTGGTCCCGGCGGTCGAGGCCGCCCAGGGGTACGGCGCCCGCGTCCATCTCTGGGGCATCGAGGCCCCCGAGGGCCGCAACCAGGCCGAGCCCCTGCTCTGGGAGGTCGACAGCCAGCGCACCTTCGAACTCGACTTCTTCAAGCCGTACGTCTCCCGGCGCACGGCCCCCGCGTACGAGCCCGCGACAGGACGGCCCACCCGTGAGGACGTCCGCTTCATCGGTGCGCAGATCGCCGCGAAGTGGCTCGCCGAGCGGGGCCGGGACACGCTGGTGGAACTGCTGCCCGGCCACCCCTACCTGCCCGGCTCGGTCGACCAGGACCTGCTCGTGGAGGCCGAGGGCCTGCTGCAGTACTCCCTGCGCGGCCAGGCGGACCTGAGGCGCGCCCTGCGCGACGGCTTCTGGGCCCACCTCCAGGCGCAGTACTGACGGCACGCCCCCGGCCCGTACCGGCCGTCCTAACCGGGGTGCGGGGCGCCGTCGTCGTGGAGCCGGTCCCAGAAGGCGGCGAGGGCGTGTGCCGTGGGCGCGGGCCGGTCGACGTTGGGGGAGTGCTCGGCGCCGGCGACGACCGTGCGGTGCGCGTTCAGCCGTACGGCCATGGCGTCGAGGTCCGGTACCGGCCAGGTGTCGTCGTGCGCACCCGACAGCACATGGAACGGCAGCGGCACGACGGCGAGCTCGGCGACCCGGTCCGGCTCCCTGCACAACTGCCTTCCTGTGGCCAGTAGTTGTGCAGGCCTGGTGGCCAACCAACGGCGACGCAGATGATCCTGGCCACCGATCCCGCGGGCCGGGCCGCCGACCTCCTCCGGCGGGCCCATGGCCAGGATCGCCTCCCAGCACTGCGCCATCGACATCCGGGCGAGCGCGTCCCGCAGCAGCTTCACGCGCTGCTCCTGGGAGACCGAGATCCGGGCGGGGCCCGATGAGATCAGGGTGAGCGAACGGAACGGGGAGTGGTCCTCGAGCACGGCCGCACGGGCGATCTGGCCGCCGAGCGAGTGCCCGACGAGGTGCAGCGGCGCAGCCGTGCCGAGCGCTTCCGCCTGCGCGAGCACGTCCCGCGCCAACTCGGCCTGGGCGTAAGCGGATTCGTCGTCAGCGGGACCGTCCGACTCGTACTGCCCCCGTCCGTCCACGGCGACGCTGCGGTACCCGCGTGCGGCGAGCGGGCCGTGCAGCAGCGTGAAGTCCTCCTTGCTCCCGGTGAACCCGGGCAGTGACAGCACGACCCCCTTCGGTTCGACCCCGTCGGCCGGTGGCACGTCGACGACGGCGAACTCCCCGCGGGACGTAAGGAGCCGGTACGCCCGAGCGCCGAGGGGCGGGACGGAGGCGGGGGCCGGGGTCGGGGTCGGAGGGGGAACGGAAGCGGGGGTGGGGTGGCTGGTCACGGGGTGAGGGTAACGGGCAGCAGGGGCCCGCCGACGCCGACGGCCCGGCCCCACGGGTGTGGGACCGGGCCGTCGGGGTGGTGCGTCAGGCCTCCGTGGGCTCCGCGGGGGCCGTCGCCGCGGTCTTGCGGGTGCGGCGGACCGGGGGCTTCGCCTCGGCGGCCTCCGCCTCCGGTGCGGCCTGCGCCGGGATGCCGGCCGTGGTCGTACCGGCCTCGGTGGCCGCTGCGGTCTTGCGGGTGCGGCGGCGCGGCTTGGCCTCGGCGGCTTCGACGGTGTCGGTCGCGGTCGCGGCGGCTGCCGTCTTCCGGGTGCGCCGGGGCTTCGCCTCGGCCGTGGCGTCCACCGCGGCCTCCGGCTCCTGCACGGCGGTGGCCGCCTTGCGGGTGCGGCGCGGCCTGGTCTCGGCGGCCTCGGTGGCCTCGGCCGTGTCCACGCCGGTCTCGGCCGTCGCCGCGGTCTTGCGGGTGCGGCGGACCGGGGGCTTCGCCTCGGCGGCCTCCGCCTCCGGTGCGGCCTGCACCGGGATGTCGGCGGTGGTCGTACCGGCCTCGGTGGCCGCGGCAGCCGTCTTCCGCGTCCTGGTGCGCCGGGGCTTCGTCCCGGTCGCCTCCGGGGCGGATTCGGTGGCCCCCTCGACGGTGGCCACCACCGCCTCGGCCGCGGTGGCCGTGGCAGCCGTGGCCTTGCGGGTCCGGCGGCGGCGCGGCGCCGCCGGGGTCTCCGGAGCGTCTCCGACCGCGCTGCCCCCGGCCGTCGCGACGGCCGACTCGGCGGGCTCGACGTGCTCGGCGGACTCGACCGCGGTCACCTGGGCGGTCGTCACCTCGGCGACCGCCCCACCGCGCGTGCGGCGACGGCGGCGCGGGGTGCGGGGAGCCGTACCGGTGCCGGCCTCATCGGTGCCCTCGACGGCCGGGGCCGCCGGCTGCGCCGGGTCGTCCAGCGGGGCGCCACCGCGCGTACGGCGCCGACGGCGCGGCGTACGGGCCGGACGCTCACGCTCGGAGTCGCCCCGGCCGCTCCGGTCGTCCCGGCCCCCGCGCCCGCCGCGCGGGCCACGAGCGCCCGGCTCACCCAGGTCCTCCAGCTCCTCCGCGTCGAGCCCGGCGCGGGTGCGCTCCGAGCGCGGCAGGACACCCTTCGTCCCCTCGGGGATGCCGAGGTCGGTGTACAGGTGCGGGGAGGTGGAGTACGTCTCCGGCGGATCGCTGAAGCCCAGGTCCAGCGCCTTGTCGATCAGCTGCCAGCGCGGGATGTCGTCCCAGTCGACCAGCGTGATCGCCGTACCCTTCGCACCCGCGCGGCCGGTACGGCCGATGCGGTGCAGATACGTCTTCTCGTCCTCGGGTGACTGGTAGTTGATGACGTGCGTCACACCTTCGACGTCGATGCCGCGGGCGGCGACGTCGGTGCAGACGAGCACGTCCACCTTGCCGTTGCGGAAGGCGCGCAACGCCTGCTCGCGGGCGCCCTGGCCGAGGTCGCCGTGGACCGCGCCGGAGGCGAAACCGCGCTGCCCCAGCTGGTCGGCGAGGTCGGCGGCGGTGCGCTTGGTGCGGCAGAAGACCATGACCAGTCCCCGGCCGTCGGCCTGCAGTATCCGCGAGACCATCTCCGGCTTGTCCATG
Source organism: Streptomyces sp. NPDC050388 (assembly GCF_040655635.1). Lineage (NCBI taxonomy): Bacteria > Bacillati > Actinomycetota > Actinomycetes > Kitasatosporales > Streptomycetaceae > Streptomyces > Streptomyces sp. NPDC050388. The sequence continues at coordinate 15,859 of NZ_JBFAKH010000036.1, read as the reverse complement.
TTGTGCGCGCGGTAGACGAACTGCGTGGTGTTCGCGACCGTCGCGCCCTCGTCGTCCGGCGTGGTGGCGCGGATGTGCGTGGGCTGCGACATGTAGCGGCGGGCCAGCCCGATGACCGCGCCCGGCATGGTGGCCGAGAACAGCATGGTCTGGCGGCGCGCCGGAAGCAGGTTGATGATCTTCTCGACGTCGGGCAGGAAGCCCAGGTCGAGCATCTCGTCGGCCTCGTCGAGGACGAGGGCCTTGACGTGCTTCAGGTTCAGTTTCTTCTGCCCCGCCAGGTCGAGCAGCCGGCCCGGGGTGCCGACGATCACGTCGACGCCCTTCTTCAGGGCCTCGACCTGCGGTTCGTAGGCCCGGCCGCCGTAGATCGCGGTGACGCGCACATTGCGCACCTTGCCGGCGGTCAGCAGGTCGTTGGTGACCTGCGTGCACAGCTCGCGGGTGGGGACGACGACCAGCGCCTGCGGGGTGTCGGTGAGGTCCTCGGGCTTCGCGCGCCCGGCCTCCACGTCCGCCGGGACGGTCACGCGCTCGAGGAGCGGAAGGCCGAAACCGAGCGTCTTTCCGGTGCCGGTCTTGGCCTGGCCGATGACGTCCGTGCCCGACAGGGCCACGGGGAGCGTCAGCTCCTGGATGGGGAAGGGGGTGATGATGCCGACGGCTTCCAGGGCCTCGGCGGTCTCGGGGAGAATCCCGAGCTCTCGGAACGTAGTCAGGGTGCTGCCTCTTCTGTGTGCGCGGTGCGAGGCGAGCGCGGGGGGTCGTCTATGGACCGTGCCGGGGACGTCGGCTGCCTTACGGGGATGCCGTAGGGCACGGGACCACTGCCGACGCTCTAGCGCTCGTACCGCTGAGGGTCCCTCCGATCGTCGTACGCAATGTGCCGTACGGTCAGGGAGAGCGGTCGGGGCGGAGCCGATCGGGCCTCCGACCGGGCATCCTCATACAAACGCCCCCTCGAACACGTCAAAGTATTCGGCAGGCGCATTACCACCATACCCCGAATTCGCGCACATGCCATGGCCGATTTGGCCGCGTAGTCGTCGTCACACCTGTTGACCAGCGCCTTCCGACCCCCGATCAGCGGGCTATTGTGCGGTTTATGACGAGCTCTGACAAGCCTGACCCCGCCGAGGACACCTCCGAGACCCCGGCCGCGCCCACCGGCGTCGCCGCCCTGGACTGGACGGCAGCCTCCGCCGACCCGCAGTACCGCGCCGCCGTCGTGGACCTGCTCGGCGCGCTCGCGTACGGAGAGCTCGCGGCGTTCGAGCGGCTCGCGGACGACGCCAAGCTGGCTCCCACGCTGGAGGACAAGGCGGAACTGGCCAAGATGGCGTCGGCCGAGTTCCACCACTTCGAGCGGCTGCGCGACCGACTGGCCGAGATCGGCGAGGAGCCGACCGCCGCCATGGAGCCGTTCGTCGCCGCGTACGAGGGCTTCCACAAGCAGACGGCGCCCTCCGGCTGGCTCGAAGGGCTCGTCAAGGCCTACGTCGGCGACTCCATCGCCAGTGACTTCTACCGGGAGGTCGCGGTCCGGCTGGACTCCGACACCCGGGCGCTGATGCTGTCCGTGCTCGACGACACCGGGCACGGCGGCTTCGCCGTGGAGAAGGTGCGCTCGGCGATCGACGCGGACCCGCGCCTGGGCGGACGGCTCGCGCTGTGGGCGCGCCGGCTGATGGGCGAGGCGCTGTCCCAGTCGCAGCGGGTGGTGGCCGACCGGGACGCGCTGTCGACGATGCTCGTCGGCGGTGTCGCGGACGGCTTCGACCTCGCGGAGGTCGGCAGGATGTTCTCCCGGATCACCGAGGCCCACACCAAGCGGATGGCCGCCCTGGGGCTGGCGGCCTGAGAAGCCGCCCCGGACAGGTTCCGTGCCGGCGTCGGCGGTCGCTCAGGCGGTCGCCGACCGGCCGCGGAGTCTGCCCGCAGGGCGCAGCAGCAGTGACACCGAGGCCACGGAGACGATCGCGGCGCCGAACAGGACCGTCAGCGGGCTGCCCGCGTCCAGCGCGCTGTGCGTGATCAGCGCGCCGAACACGGCCCCGGCCACACCCGTCGACAGGACCAGCGCGCGGGCGGGGAGGCGGTGCGAGAGGCGGCGCGTGGCCGCCCAGGCCAGGACCAGGCCGAGGATCGCTGAACTGAGCGTTTCCAAGAGCATGTCGGGGGTCCTTCCCACATGGCCGGCCTGATCACATCGGTCGTAGCCCGACTTACCCCTGACCTGCGAAACCCAATCCTCCTCTGTGCGCGACCTGTGCTCCATCGGTGAAGAGCGGGGTGGCAGGAGACGGTGGGGGAGGTGGCCGGTGACGCCGGGGAGAACGGCAAGGGGAGAAGGGCTGAACGGACCAGCGGTGCGGGAGGGACTGAGAGGGACTGAGAGGGACTGAGAGGGACTGAGAGGGACACGGAAGGGCCCGGCGGTATCGAGATTCCGAAACCGCCGGGCCCTTCCGCTGTCTGCCGGTCGTCGCCTACAGCGCGCCGAAGCCCACTTTGCGGGGGGCCGGCTCGCCGATCTCGACATACGCGAGCCGGTCGGCCGGGACCAGGACCTTACGGCCGTGCTCGTCCACGAGAGTCAGCAGCTGCGTCTTTCCGGCCAGTGCTTCGGCCACCACGCGCTCGACCTCCTCGGTACTCTGACCGCTCTCCAGAACGATCTCGCGGGGCGCGTGCTGCACGCCGATCTTGACCTCCACGGCTATGTCCCTCCGACGGTCAGTGAAGTGCGCGACCTTCCGCGCCGTACCCAGCACACATTAGCCCGGTGAGGGGATGCGCACGCTCAGCCCCCGCAACGCCAGGAGCGAACAGCCGCCGGGAACAAACGCTCCCCCGCCTGCCCGGCGGCGCTCCTGGGAGCCGTCAGAACTGCTGCTCGTTGCCGTGCAGCGGGAATCCGGCGATGCCCCGCCAGGCCAGCGAGGTCAGCAACTGCACCGCCTGGTCGCGGGGCACAGTGCGGTCGCTGTGCAGCCAGGACCGCGCCACGACCTGGGCCAGACCGCCCAGCCCGGAGGCGAGCAGCATCGACTCCTCGCGCGACAGGCCGGTGTCCTCGGCGATGACGTCGCAGATCGCCTCGGCGCAGTCGTTGGTGACCCGGTCGACGCGCTCGCGCACCGCGGGCTCGTTCGTCAGGTCCGACTCGAAGACAAGGCGGAAGGCTCCGCCGTCGTCCTCGACGTACGTGAAGTAGGCGTCCATGGTCGCCCGTACGCGCTGCTTGTTGTCGCTCGTCGACGCGAGCGCGTGGCGCACCGACTGGATCAGCGCCTCGCAGTGCTGGTCCAGCAGGGCCAGATAGAGATCGAGCTTGCCCGGGAAGTGCTGGTAGAGCACCGGCTTGCTGACGCCCGCGCGCTCGGCGATGTCGTCCATCGCCGCCGCGTGGTAGCCCTGTGCGACGAATACTTCCTGGGCGGCGCCCAGCAACTGGTTCCGTCGGGCACGGCGCGGCAGGCGTGTGCCCCTCGGGCGCACGGCCTCTGTCTGCTCGATGGCTGTCACGCCGCCTCCCATTCTCGTCCACGTGCGGTGTGGGCCGCGCCGCCATCCTACTTTTCGGTAATCGTGGTGTGCGCGCTGAGAGCGCACAATTTCACGGACCGGACTGCGGTGAAAGTGGCACGGACCGTTTCAAAAGCTGTCAATGGGGGCAGGATGGCGTCTCCCTCCCGGATGATGCCGCCTCGTTCCGGCACCGTCACCTTCATCGGTGGTCGTCCTCTTCACCGGTTCACCGGTAGTCGTCCTCGTGGAGGGAGACGATCCTGGCCTGCTCGGCCAGGTCCGCCTCATTGGCGCGGTCGGCGTCGGCGCCGGTCAGCGGATCGTCGCGGTCCTGCTCGAGGTCCGCGCGCTGTTCGGCCGCGTCGACCTCGGGTGCCTCGACGTCGTACTCCTGGTCCTCGCGAGCGTCCTCGGCTTCCTCGAACGTCTCGGGGTCGGTGGGATCTACGGTCATGGCTGGGCTCCCTTCCCGTGAACGTCCCCGGAGAATGCGGGGCCACATACGGGTGCCCTCGGTATGAGCCTAGGAGACACCCGATCCGGGCGCTATGCGATCCGCGATCGGGTTGTGACGCGGTGCGCACAGCGGGGCCGGCGGCGGCCGGCCGATGCCCGGCACTGCCCCTGTGACCGCGAACACACGAGCCCCCGCGTGATCGTCTCGTAACATTGCGGCATGTCCTCGACCGACCTGCCGTCCGTGCCGCCCGCGACCGTGCTGCCCAAGGTGGCCGCCGTCAGGGTCGCGGAGGGCGAGCGCCTCAGATCGGTCGAACTGCCCGGCGTCACCCTGTCGGTACGGTCGAGGCCACCCGCGCGTGAGGGCCTGCCGCCCGCGCTCCACATCCACGGGCTGGGAGGGTCGTCGCAGAACTGGTCGGCGTTGATGCCGCACCTGGACGACGTCGTCGACAGCGAGGCGGTCGACCTCCCGGGCTTCGGCGACTCGCCGCCCCCGGACGACGGCAACTACTCGATCTCGGCGCACGCGCGCGCGGTGATCCGATATCTCGACTCTTCCGGGCGCGGCCCCGTCCACCTCTTCGGCAACTCGCTGGGCGGCGCGGTCGCCACCCGCGTCGCCGCCGTGCGCCCCGACCTCGTCCGCACGCTCACGCTGGTGTCACCGGCCCTCCCCGAGCTGTGGGTGCAGCGCACCGCGGTGCCCACGGGACTGCTGGCGGTGCCCGGGGTGGCCCGGCTCTTCACCCGGATCACCCAGGGGTGGTCTGCGGAGCAGCGCGTCCGCGGCGTCGTCGCGCTCTGCTACGGGGATCCCGCGCAGGTGTCGCCGGAGGCGTTCCGTAACGCCGTGCAGGAGATGGAGCGGCGACTGCGGCTGCCGTACTTCTGGGACGCCATGGCGCGTTCCGCGCGGGGACTCGTCAACGCGTACACCCTGGGTGGTCAGCACGGTCTGTGGCGCCAGGCCGAGCGGGTGCTCGCGCCGACGCTGCTGCTGTACGGCGGCCGGGACCAACTCGTCGGCTTCCGCATGGCCGGGCGCGCGGCCCGCGCGTTCCGCGACTCCAGACTGGTCACCCTGCCCGACGCGGGGCACGTGGCGATGATGGAATACCCCGAGGTCGTGGCCGCTGCTTTCCGTGAACTCCTCGCGGATGCAACGAATTCAGCGGTCGAGGGGGATACTTTGGAGCCGGGCGCGAAGGGCGCTTCGGGCTCGGCCGCAGACACCGCTGCGGACGAGACCGCCGAGGGCGGGGGCACCGCCGAGAACCTGAGGGGCTGAGGCACCAGGTGGGACGCCACAGCCGTCGTGGGCCCGCCCCCAAGGGCGGCACCGCGGATCCGGCAGCGGCACGTGCCGGCCGGAGGTCCCGGGGCGGCCGGGGCAGCGACGACCGGGGAGGGGCCCGGCCGGACGGCCTGGTTCCGCCAGGCCGTGGAGCGCCGGACCCTGGTCCGCCCGCGGAATACGGGCCACCTTCTCATGGGGTGCCACGCCTGCCGGAAGGGTGGCTTCCGGACGGGACGCCCGCGCGTGGAGTGCCGCGACCGCCCGACGGCACCCCTGCTCACGGCGTTCCGCGCGTCCGTGGTGACGGCCATCCCGAGCAGCGGGAACCCGGCGGTGGCTGGGGCGAGTTGAGGGGACAGAACCCGGGAGTCGGGTATCCCGGGTACCCGGGGCGCCCCGGGCCGGCCGGCGGGGGCGTGCCCTTGCCGAGACAGCGCCAGGCGCCCACCGGGGGGCCGTGGGAAGCGCGAGGTCCGCGAGATCCGCGCGGGCCGCGACAGGACTACCTCGACGCCTTCGACGAGGAAGGCGACCTCTTCACGCCCCGCGACCCGGCCCGCCGGACCTTCGCCACGGACTCCACGCACGCGGCGGACCCCTACACCGCCGTCACCGGCCGGGGCACCGCGTCGGCCGCCCGCGCCCCGGCCGACCTCGACGACGCGCCCCCCGCCGGAGTGCCGGAGGAGACCAAGGGTGCCAAGGGGCGCGCGTTCACCGGGATCGCGGCCGCCGCCGTGACCACCGTGCTGGCCGTCGTGGTGGCGGGCCAGGTCGCCGACGAGCACGACGCCGCCGCCGAGGACGTACAGGCGCAGTCCGTCACCGACCGGGCGGCGCGCGACGTCCGGGACTCCGGCTCGCGCGGGGCCGGGCGGGACGAGACGTCGTCCGGCACCGGGCCGTTGACGTACGCGCAGAAGATGGAGAAGAGGTACCCGATCGCCGACTCCCTCGCGGGCTCGGGGAAGTTCGACGCGATCCCCGGAATCGACAAGGCGCAGGGCAAGGGGCAGAAGTTCACCTACCGCGTCGACGTGGAGCAGGGGCTCGGCCTCGACGGCGAACTTTTCGCCGAGGCGGTGCAGCGGACGCTCAACGACAACCGCAGCTGGTCGCACAACGGCGCCCGTTCCTTCGAGCGCATCCACTCGGGCCGCCCCGACTTCGTCGTCACGCTCGCCAGCCCCGAGACGACCGCCGACTGGTGCGCCAGGTCCGGGCTCGACACCACGGTGGACAACGTCTCCTGCGACTCGGCGGCCACCGAGCGCGTGATGATCAACGCGTTCCGGTGGGCGCAGGGCGCCGAGACGTACGGCGACGAGCTTCTCGCCTACCGGCAGATGCTGCTCAACCACGAGATCGGCCACCGCCTGGGGTACAACCACCTCACCTGCGACAAGGACGGCGATCTGGCCCCGGTCATGCAGCAGCAGACCAAGTTCCTCGACCACGACGGAATCAGCTGCCGGCCGAACCCCTGGCCGTATCCGAAGGGCTGACGCCCCGGCAGGGCGCACCGGGCGCGCCCGTCGTCCTCCGGTCGCACGGCTGATCGCATAGCGCGACCGAACGCGTCCCGTGCGAGAAAGTTACGACCGTTCACCCCTTTTGGTGGCGCGACGGACAACCGTCCATCACACCCCCACCTTGTCCGCATACGTTCGTCCCGCTGCGAGCCGTCGGGCCGACGGCGGCTCCCCATACGGGAGATCGGGGGTGCACTCGTGCGCATCGGACTGCTTACGGAGGGTGGTTATCCGTATGTGGGCGGTGACAGCGGACTCTGGTGCGACCGTCTCGTGCGCGGACTCGGACACCACGAGTTCGACGTCTACGCGTTCAGCCGCAGCGAAGCCCAGGAGGACGCCGGCTGGGTACCGCTGCCGCCGCAGGTCACCAGGGTGCGTACCGCGCCCCTGTGGACGACCGAGGACGACGGGGTGGTGTACGGCAGGCGCGCGCGCCTGCGATTCACCGAGCACTACGGCGAACTCGCCGCCGTGCTCAGTGCGGCGGACCCCGCGACGACCCGCGCCCCGGCCGAGGCGGACCGTTTCGCCCACGCTCTGTACGGCCTGGCCGAACTCGCCCACGACGAGGGCGGTCTCGACGCCGCTCTCCGCTCCGAGACCGCCGTACGAACGCTGGAACGCGCCTGTCGTGCGCCCCGCGTGCTGCGCGCCGCGCGGGAGGCCCGGGTACCGGACCTGCTGGCCGTGGCCGCCCATCTGCAGCACGCCCTGCGCTCCCTCTCGCTCGACTGGTACGAGGAGGACGGGCTCGGCGCGGTCGACCTGTGTCACGCCGCCTCCGGCGGCACGGCCGCCCTGCCGGGCCTGCTCGCCGGCCACTTCTTCGACGTCCCCCTGCTGGTGACCGAGTACGGCGTACGGCTGCGCACGCACTACCTGACCCGCCCGGACGCCCCACCCGCGGTCCGGTCCCTGCTCGCGGCCTTCCACGGCCGGCTCGCCGCCGAGACCTACCGGCGGGCCGCGTTCGTCACCCCGGGCAACACCCACGCCCGCCGCTGGCAGGAACGCTGCGGTGCCGACCGGGCGAGGATCCGCACCATCCACCCCGGAATGGACGCCACGCCCTTCGCGGGGGCGGAGGAGTCCCCGGAGCGCGCGGACCCGGGCACCCTCGTGTGGACCGGCCGGGTGGAGCCCGCCAAGGACCTGGTCTCACTGCTGCACGCGTTCTCCGACATCCGCGCGGAGGAGCCCGGGGCCCGCCTGCGGATCATCGGCGGCCCGGCCGGCCCGGAGGGCGCCGCCTACCTCGAGCACTGCCGGGCGCTGGCCGCGCGGCTCTTCCCGGACGGAACCGAGGGCGGCCCGCACTCCGCCGGCACTGCTCCGGTGTCCTTCGAGGAGATCGGCGGCCCGGAACCCGCCGGCCGGGCCGAGGCGTACGCCTCGGGCGCCGTGATCGTCCTGTCGAGTGTCGTCGAGGGGTTCCCGGCCGGTCTCGTCGAGGCGATGCTCTCCGCCCGCGCGACGGTGTCCACGGACGTCGGCGCGGTGGTCGAGGTCATCGGCGGAACCGGTCTCGTCGTACCGCCCCGCGACCCGCGGGCGCTCGCCGAGGCATGCGTTTCGCTGCTGCGCGACCCCGAGCGCAGGGCGCGCCTCGGCGCCGCCGCGCGCGCCCGCGCACTGGAACTGTTCACCGTCGAGCAGAACGTCGCCGCGTTCCACGACCTGTACCTGGAGATCGCGGCGCGCAGCCCGGTCCACCGCGTCCTCCTGAACGACACCGGCGACCCCCTGCCCTTCGCCGCCCCCGCCGAGGTCCACGTCCCCGGCGACTGGTCCGGCCCCGCCTCCCGCCCGCCGCTGCGCACCGCCCCCGCCTGGGCCACCGGTGCCCCCGAGCGGGCCACGGACGTCCTGAGGCCGACCACCTCGGTGCCGGCCACACCACTGGTTCCCGCGACGGAGGCGGCACGATGACCGGACTCGACGAACTGGACCGGGACCCGGCCCGGCCCGCCACCGCCCGCCCGGGCACCGCCGACCCGGTGAAGGCGCTGCTGCACCGCCACCGCGAGCTGTGCGAACGTGCCGTGGACCCCCTGGAGATCGCGGCGGGCCTGGAGGCGCACGGCGTCACCGACCGGACCGCCGCACGCTTCCGGCACCGGGACGTCTTCTCCCTCGCGGAGGAGCTGTACGCCAGGATCCCCCGCGACCACGACACCCCCAGCCCCGCCGCCCCCGCCGCCCCCGAGGCACGCGTCGGCTGGATCGCCCGCACGCTGCTCCCCGGCGTCCTCGGCGTCGCGTCGGTGACCGCCCTGCGCCTCACCCACGGCCAGACCCGCCTCTGCGCGGTCGCCGCGGGCGTGCTCGCCGTCGCCCTGGCCGCGCGCGCGGTCCTGCGCCGGGGCCCGCTCGGCGCCGCTCGTCCGCCCGCCCCCGGCGCGGCGACGTGGACCTGCTGGCTCATCGGCTACGCCGTCCTGGGCGACGGCCTGCTCCACACCGCGATCACCGGCGGTCCCGACGGCCCGCCCACCGGCGCCGCCGACGGCGACTGGCCGCTCACCGTCGCTCCGGCCCTGGCCCTCACCCTGGCCTGCGCCCCCGGTGCCTGGAGCGCGGGCCTGTTCACCGCACGGGCCCGCCGCAGACTCGCGACCAGCCGAGGCCTCGAAGACTTCACCGCCTCCGTCCGCCCCCTGCTGTTCGGCGTCCTCACGCTGTTCCTGTGCGCTCTGGCCGTTCTCCTCTCCCTCTGCGCCACGGCCCTGGACGAACCCTTCATCCCCCTCGAAGCGCTCTCCCTGGGCGCCCTCCTCTTCCTGGCCCGCCTCCTCGCCCTCCACGGCTTCACCCACGCCCCAAAGGTGATCCTCGTCGCCACCGCCCTGGCCCAGGCAGCCGCCCTGGCCACAGTCTTCGCGGCCCGCCTCCCCGGCTGCGGCGCGCTGGCCGTGCCCGTGGAAAGCCTGGTCGCCACCTGGGGCCCCACCGCCGTCCCCACTCTCACCTGTGGTGCGGCGGCCCTGACCCTCCTGATCCACGCAACCCGCACACTCCCCCGAGCCTCGGCGCACGCCCGGCCGCAGGCACCACTCCAAGGAGATCCCACATGATCACCCGTCCAGCGGCCCCGGCCGCCACAGGAGCCGCCCGATGAGAGTTCTGCTGATTGGAGCCAACGGGTACATCGGCCGTTTCGTCGCCGACCGTCTGCTCGCCGACCCGGCCGTCCAGCTCACCGCCCTCGGCCGCGGCGACGACGCCGACGTCCGCTTCGACCTCGCCACCGGCAGCCCCGGCGCGCTCACCCGGTTCCTCGACGCCGTCCACCCCGGTGTGGTGGTCAACTGCGCCGGTGCCACCCGTGGCGGTGCCCGGGAACTCACCCGGCACAACACCGTCGCCGTGGCCACCGTCTGCGAGGCCCTGCGCCGCAGTGGCTGCGGCGCCCGCCTCGTGCAGATCGGCTGCAGCGCGGAGTACGGCCCCAGCCAGCCCGGTTCCTCCACGGCGGAGGACGCCGTCCCCCGCCCCGGCGGCCCGTACGGCGTCAGCAAGCTCGCCGCGACCGAACTGGTTCTCGGCTCCGGGCTGGACGCCGTGGTCCTGCGGGTCTTCTCACCCGCCGGGCCCGGCACCCCCGCCGGCTCCCCGCTCGGCCGTCTCGCCGAGGCGATGCGCCGCGCCATGCAGTCCGGCGACGGCGAACTGAAGCTCGGCGGTCTCGGTGCCCAGCGCGACTTCGTCGACGTCCGGGACGTGGCCCGTGCCGTGCACGCCGCCTCGCTCTCCGCCGCACAGGGAGTCATCAACATCGGTTCGGGCCGCGCCGTCCGCCTGCGGGACGCCGCCGCGGTCCTCGCCCGCGTGGCCGGATACGGCGGTGTCCTCCACGAACTCGACGGCCCGCCCGGCGCCCAGGCCACCCACGGCGGCCACGCCACCCACGCGGGCCACACCGCCCACACCCCGCACCTCAGGCCGGGCCTCGGCCACCCGCGGAGCGAGTCCGACCACCACGCGGCATCGGTCGCGTACCCGTACCCGGACGGCTGCGGCAGCTGGCAGCAGGCGGACGTGCGCACCGCGCGCGACCGGCTCGGCTGGCGTCCCAGGATCAACCTCGAGGAATCCCTCGCCGACATCTGGATGGAGGCGGCATGTCGTATCTGATCCCCCGGGTCAGACCCGGTACCGGCGTCCGCACCGGCTTCGGCGTCCCCGGTCTGGCACACCCCCTCCTCGCCCCGGCCGAGTGGAACGCGCTCACCCGCCCGGGAGGCGGAAGCCCCCTGCACTGGGTCGTTCTGAACGTGGCCAACGGTCCCGGCGTACAGCCCGACCCGCACTGCCTGGAGGCAGCCGGCCGGCTGCGCAACGCCGGTGTCCGCATCCTGGGCCATCTCGACTCGGCATACGGCCTGAGAGACTTCGGCGAGCTGCTCTCGCACGCCCACCGGTTCATCGACTGGTACCAGGCTGACGGATTCCTCCTGGACCGCTGCCCCGCGGATCGTGCCGCGCTGCCCGAGGTCCGGCGGACGGTCGGAGCGCTCCGCGCGATCCGTGACGATGCCCACATCGTGCTCGGTCACGGCACCCACCCGCACCCGGACCACGCCGAGGTCGCGGACCAACTGGTCACCTTCTCCGGCCCGTGGAGCGACTACCGCTGGTCGCAGGTGGCGGAATGGACCGCCGACCATCCGCCCGAGCGGTTCTGCCACTTCGTCCACGGAGTGCCCGGACCGCACCTGGAGGAGGCGCTGCGCATCGCCCGCTGGCAGGGCGCCGCGACCATCTACTTCACCGACCGCACAGCCCGCGACGGCCGAACCGATCCCTGGGAACCGCTGCCCGGCTACTGGGACGATCTCGTCTCGCGCATCGGGATGGGTGTCTCGGAATGAAAAAGGCCATGGCAGTGTTGGGGGGAGAACAACCGTAGTGATTGACCGACCAACGGAGTCCCCGTGTCGTTGCCACCCCTGGTCGAGCCGGCCCCCGAGCTCACCGTAGACGAGGTTCGCAGGTACTCCCGCCACCTGATCATCCCCGATGTGGGGATGGACGGGCAGAAGCGGCTGAAGAACGCCAAGGTGCTGTTCGTCGGCGCCGGTGGCCTGGGCTCGCCAGGGCTGATGTACATGGCCGCGGCGGGCGTGGGCACGCTCGGCATCGTGGAGTTCGACGAGGTCGACGAGTCGAACCTGCAGCGGCAGGTCATCCACAGCCAGGCCGACATCGGCCGGCCGAAGGCCGAGTCCGCGCGAGACACGATCAAGGGCATCAACCCGTACGTGAACGTGGTCCTGCACGAAGAGCGGCTCGAGTCCGACAACGTGATGGGCATCTTCAGCGAGTACGACCTGATCATCGACGGTACGGACAACTTCGCGACCCGCTACCTGGTCAACGACGCGTGCGTGCTGCTGAACAAGCCCTATGTCTGGGGCTCGATCTACCGCTTCGACGGCCAGGCCTCCGTGTTCTGGTCCGAGCACGGTCCCTGCTACCGCTGCCTCTACCCGGAGCCCCCGCCTCCCGGCATGGTCCCCTCCTGCGCCGAGGGCGGCGTCCTGGGCGTGCTGTGCGCGTCCATCGGCTCCATCCAGGCCAACGAGGGCATCAAGCTCCTTGCCGGCATCGGTGAGCCGCTGGTCGGCCGCCTGATGATCTACGACGCCCTGGAGATGCAGTACCGCCAGGTCAAGGTCCGCAAGGACCCGGACTGCGCGGTCTGCGGCAAGAACCCGACCGTCACCGAGCTCATCGACTACGAGGCCTTCTGCGGCGTCGTCTCCGAGGAGGCCCAGGCGGCGGCCGCCGACGCCACGATCACTCCCAAGCAGCTCAAGCAGTGGATCGACGAGGGCGAGAACATCGAGCTCATCGACGTCCGCGAGCCGAACGAGTTCGAGATCGTCTCCATCCCCGGCGCCCGGCTGATCCCGAAGAACGAGTTCCTCATGGGCAACGCCCTGGAGAGCCTGCCGCAGGACAAGAAGATCGTCTTGAACTGCAAGACGGGCGTCCGCAGTGCGGAAGTCCTCGCGGTCCTGAAGTCCGCGGGCTTCGCCGACGCCGTCCACCTCGGCGGCGGCGTGGTCGGCTGGGTCAACCAGATCGAACCGTCGAAGCCGATCTACTGACCCCGGGTCATCACCGCGATGCCGGCCTGATCCGAACGAGAGGCCGAGGCGGGAGCTTCGCGCACCACCGGTGCGCGAAGCCCCCGCCGTCGTCATGAGCAGACCTTGCCGTCCTTCGGCACCGTGCCGTCCAGCAGGTACGCGTTCACGGTGGAGTCGACGCAGTCGCTCCCACTGCCGTACGCGCCGTGGCCCTCGCCCTTCCAGGTGAGCACGACCCCCACGTCCTCGCCCAGTTCGTCCGCCATCCGCCGGGCGCCCTCGTACGGGGTGGCCGGGTCGCCGGTGTTTCCGATCACCAGGATCGGTGCCGCACCTGGTGCGCTCACCTCCGGGGTGTCGTGTCGGCCCGGCACCGGCCAGTCGTGGCACCAGCCCGCCGTGTCCCAGCCGAGGAACGGCCCGAACACCGGCGAGATCCGCTCGAACTCCGGCAGCAGCTTCTTCGTCTGCGCCGCCGTCGGCCGCTGCTTGGCGTCCGAGCACGATATGACCCGTTGCGAGTGGGTCGTCGTGCCGTAGTGGCCCGAGGCGTCGCGCTCGTTGTAGCCGTCGGCCAGCGCGAGCAGTTCCGAGCCGTCCCCCTCCTTTGCGGCCCGCAAGGCGCTGGTCAGCGCGGGCCAGCCCTCCTTGGTGTAGAGCGGGAGGACGATGCCGGTCAGCGCCAGTGTCTGGGTCAGCTCCCGGCCGGCCGAGGACGTGGGCAGCGGCTCGGCGTCGATCCGGTCCAGCAGCTCCGCGATCTCGCGCGTCCCCTGCTCGGGGTCCCGCCCGGTGGACCTCAGATAGTTGTCCAGCGCGCGCTGGAAACCGCGCGCCTGGTTCTTGGCGTGCCCCATGGCGTCAGCGGTCGGGTCGACGACCGCGTCGAGGTTCATCCGGCCCACCTTCTCGGGGAACAGATGGGCGTAGACCCCGCCGAGCTCGGTGCCGTACGAGATCCCGAAGTAGTTCAGCCTGTCGTCGCCGAGCGTCTGCCGGATGCGGTCCAGGTCGCGGGCGGTGTCGGCGGTCGACACGTGGGCCATCAGTTTTCCGGCCGCCTTCCGGCAGCCCTGCCCGAAGTCCGCGGCGTCCCGGAAGTAGGCCTGCTCCTCGGCCGGGGTGTCCGGGGTGGTGTCCACCGACTCGGCCGCCTGGATCTCCTTGTCCTCCCGGCAGCGGACGCCCTCGCTGGCGGCCACACCCCGCGGGTCCCAGCTCACCAGGTCGTACCGCTCGCGCAGCTTCGAGACGCTCGGGGCGTAGGAGGGCATCAGCGACACGCCGGAACCGCCCGGGCCGCCGAAGTTGAACAGCAACGACCCGAGGCGGTCGTCTCCCGTGGCCTTCGCCCGGATCAGGGCCAGTTCGATCGTCTCGCCGTCCGGTTCCGCCCAGTCGAGCGGCACTTCGAGCGTGCCGCACTGCCAGTCGTCACCGGGCGCGGGCTCGCCGTCGGAGGCCCCGCAGCGCCCCCAGTCGAGAGCCGTCCCGTCGCTCTCGTCGTCGGACGAGCCACCGCTGCACCCCGCCGCCAGGAGCGCGGCGGAGACCGCCAGAGCCGTCCACCGTGCGAAACGCGTCATGTGCCACATCCCCCCTCGTGGGCCGTCCGCACCGTGCAGCGGACGGCGGTCAGGCCATGGTAGGCAGAACCCGGATTCGCGGGAGAAGCCTGTGGATAACCCTCTGACCTGCTACTTCGTGAGAAACAGGAGGAGTCGTTCCCCGCTCGGCGCAGCAGCGTGAACTACAGCGCTTCCTTGCGGGTGAGGTGGTTGAAGGCCAGCCAACCCGGGAGCACCGGCAGCCACAGAGTCAGCAGCCGGAACAGCAGCACCGCCGGCGCGGCGACCTCCTTGGGCAACCCCACCGCGATCAGACCGACCGTCAGGGTCGCCTCCACCGCGCCCACACCGCCCGGGGTGGGCGCCGCCGACCCCAGCGCGTTGCCCGCGAGGAAGACGACGGCGACACTGGCGATGCTGATCGAGGTCGTCTCGTCGCCGAACGCCCGGATGGAGGCGTCCAGACACATCACGAAGCAGGCGGTGAGCAGCAGCATGCCGCCGATGCCGGTGATCAGCTTCTGCGGACGCTGCAGCACATCGAGCATCCGCGGCACGACACCCGCGAACAGCGACCGCACACGCGTGACGACGAACTTCCGCAGGAACGGCACCGACGTCACCACGAGCACCAGCACCGCCACCGTCAGCAGACCCGCGATGACCGTGCGGGACGGAGACAGCGACGGCGTCTTCTCGGTCCCGGTCAGATAGCCGAACGACAGCAGCATCAGGATGTGACAGCCCAGCCCGAACAACTGCGACGCGCCGACACTCGCCACGGCGAGCCCCGGCCGCACCCCGGCCCGCTGGAGGAACCGGGTGTTCAGGGCGACACCGCCCACCGCCGCCGGGGCGACGATCTTCACGAACGACCCGGCGACCTGCGCCGCCACCGTCCTGACGAACGGCACCCGCTCCGGGACGAACCCCAGCAGCGCCAGGGCGGCGGCGAAGTAGCTGCCCGCCGAGAACAGGACGGCGGCCGCCACCCAGCCCCACTCGGCGTTCGCGATCAGCGGTCCGAACTCGATGTGGGTGAGCTGCGTCAGCAGGAAGTACGCGCCGATGGCACCGGCGATGAAACTGATCAGCGTGCGCGGACGCACCCGCTCCAGCCGGGCCGGCTCCACCGGAGCCTGCGGCCTGATCCGCAGCACCTCGTGCCGGATCTGCGCGAGCAGGTCCTCGTCGCGCGCCTCCTCCAGCGCCTCGTCGATGGCCCGCTTCTCGGCCCGCTGCTCCGCCCGCACGGTCTTCTTGTCCGGCTTCCCGGCCGCGGCGGGCCCGGCCGGGGACCCCTCGGCCGGGTCTACCTCTCCGACCGGGACGAGGAGGCCCTCATCGAGTTGGACCGCGCCCTCGCGCACG